>NZ_JALJRC010000014.1:0-131679 GCF_024519925.1 Cytobacillus sp. Bac17
GAATAGAATCAGTAAGATCACGTTCGAACTGATCTGTGAGTTCCCTCGCCACATCAGCACTGTACAAGACTTGACACACCTCATAATGCAGGCGAAAACTTCTCATATCATAGTTTGCTGAGCCTACGGCAGCAACCTCCTCATCTATGATCAACACCTTGGTATGTATCATTCCTTTGTCGTACTGGTAGATTTGAACTCCAGCTTCTATAAGTTCTCCGTAATAAGTACGGCTTGCAAGACCCACGATTTTTTGATTATTGTGGCGAGGAACCAGCAATCTTACACGGACACCACGAGTTACTGCTGTCTTTAATGCCATGATAATATCCGTTTCTGGTACAAAATAGGGTGTTGTTAAATCAATAGTCTTGGTCGCCTGTGTTATACATATAAAGTAAGCTTGCCGAATGACTGGGGTAGGAATTCCAGGGTTTCCTTCCAACGTATGGATATACGCTTTATGCAATGACCTAGTTTTTGCGGATATGTCCATTTCTTTATCATCAAGGGTGCTCAACTCTGATCCCAATTCGGCTGACCATTTGGAATCATCTGCTCTGCCATTTGAATTGATTTTCGTTACCTCTGATTTTGTTTTCAAATTTATTTTTGATTTTATCCGTTCCGGCACAGCGATTTCCCAATGAACATCAAAGACAGGCTGCAAATCGGCTGATGCTTCTCCTATGACTTGCAAATGAGTATCCCGCCAGAAGCCAACGTCAGGTTTCAATCCTGTATATTCATATCCTATGTTAATGCCACCATTAAAAGCTATCTTTCCGTCGAGTATGGCCATCTTACAATGATCCCGATAATTCCAATTGGACAAAAACCAGGGAAATCGCAAAGGAAATATTGTCCTGCATTCTATCCCTGCTTCAACCATCTGCCGGATTTTTTCACGCGGGAACTTATAACTCCCCAAGCCATCTCTCATAAAACGAACCTGCACTCCAGTTAATGCTTTTTCGATTAGCAGTTCTGTGATGCGACTACCAATTTGGTCATTCCGAAAAATGAAATATTCCAGATCAATTGTTTTTTGAGCATCTTGTAGGGATTCAAGGAGTTGTTCATATTTCGCTATTCCATTGTTAAACACTTGGACTCGGCCCATTCGAAGCCCATTCACAGTGAAATGCCGTAAAGAATCGGCAATTACCGATGCTGAAGCACCGAATGTCTCAGGTAATTTGTTAGATTCATTTTTAGAACAGGTCAATCTTTTTCGATGAATAAACTTAGGGTTTGATGTGCTAAGATATAGCAAGAAACCAATGACAGGCAAAAGAAGGACGATTATTATCCAATTCAATGCCTTCGCAGGCCTAGGTACTTCCCAAATTGCTATGAATAAGATAAAGAACATATTTAACAGGTATAGATAAAAAATCCACTCCAACTGGAATCCCTCCTTCTGTTTCTCTTAACATGTACAAACTATGTAACCAGTATACGTATGGAATATGAAGGGATTGTCTGTTATATATTATGGACTACCTTTATAAGAACTTTTATAAGATATTAAGAACGAAAAAAAGAGAATTAAGGTTGGATAAGTTCTGACATCACGAAAGGCGTAATGATCTGGGCACTGTCCTAACTAGAGACTTAGTTGAAAATTACCATCTGGTAAATTCCTAAATATAGGTATAATTTTTTATAAATTTGGAAAATTAAAGTGGTAAATGCAATAAGGAGGAACTGTTCATGCAACAGCAACAACCAAATCAATCTCAAAGTCAGCCGCCGGTCTTTCAAGAGCCACCACAGGTGCTCACAGGAAAAGATTTTAATTACTTAAAGGACATGCTATCGTGGAACCTTTTAGGATTCAAAAAGGCACATTTTGCAGCAGGCCAGTGCCAAGATTAACAGATCGTAGTAGCCCTCGAAAAGGCATGCATGATGCACGAAAGACATTATCAGCGCATTTTGCAGCATTTGGAGCAAAATGTGAACCAAATGAATCAATAAGGGGACATACAAAATGAATAACAATCAAAACAAGATTCAATATCCAGAAACACCTATACCAAAACACCTGAGATGAATGAACGTGACTTCCTAAACGATATGCTTTCGTATGAAAAGTACATTACGGCATCGTATTCTACGGCAATGAATGAGGCAAGCCACGCTTCGCTTTATCAGGACATTCACGCGATTTTCGACGAAACGAAGAATTTGCAGCGTGAACTGTATAATCTGATGTTTCAAAAGGGATGGTATTCGCTTGAAGCGGAACAGCCACAAAAACTTCAACAGGCGGCACAGCAGTTTACAGGGTACATGTCCCAGTTTCCGCATAATCCTCCAATTGAATAAGGTCGTAAAAAGCTATGGTAACCAGTCCATAGCTTTTAAATTATTTAATTTTTCATATAGACTAACCTTAGTTAAACCGTTGTAACTTTTCCAGAAAATCCATTTGGCGAATAGGGGATTGCTTGTGAAGGATTTTCCTAGCAATATGATGTCAGAACCCAGAATTAGGAACCACTTGGGGATGAATTCAAAAATTTCAAGGTGTTTTTTAACTACAAAAGGCTACTTTTATAAAGGTTCATTGCCTTTTGCCTGACATGGGGTCAATAGGGGGAGTATTTCAGATTATTCATTTTGGGCTGCTTCCAGTGCATTCTTTACATCAATTAAGCCATTGCCGAAATCGCTATCATTTCCTGGGATTCCTAAATCATATGCAGAATTCTTAATAATGTCTATTACTTCTCTGTTAGTTAAATTAGGGTTTGCAGAATCAAGAGGCCAGCAAGTCCTGCCACATGAGGCGAAGCCATAGAAGTACCTGATAAAGCTGCATACTGCTGGTTAAAATAGGTGCTCGTAATTTGGACTCCGGGAGCTGAGACATCAATATAATCCCCGTAATTTGAGATAGATGCTCGTCGTCCTGTGTTGTCGACAGCTGACACACTTAAAACTTCAGGATATGCTGCTGGATAGCTCGGTTGTATAGTATTTTCATTTCCTGCTGCAGAAATCATGACTACATTTTTATTGTATGCATAATCGATTGCCTCTTTCAAAAGAGAAGAAGGCTGATAATTGCCTAAACTCATATTAATGACATTTGCTCCATGGTCCACTGCCCAAATAATCCCTTTTGCTATATCAAAGGTCGTTCCATATCCTTCAGCACCCATTGCCTTTATAGGCATTATTTTGTTATACCAAGTGATGCCAGCAATGCCTTCTTGGTTGTTTGTTTCCGATGCAATGATTCCGGATACATGGATGCCATGGCCACTGTCATCATCAGGAAAGTCGTTATTTTCCAGAGCATTGTATCCATTTGTTAATCTTCCGCTCAAATCAGGATGGTCCAGATCAACCCCAGTGTCTATAACAGCAATAATAATATGTTCATCCCCTGTTGTAATATCCCAGCCTGCTTCGGCTTGAATGATCGGTAAGTTCCATTGATATTGTTCGCGGTATAGCAGATTATTAGGAAGTCCAATTTTATTTTGCAGATAAAGATAATTGGGATAGGTGTACCACGGAAATTAACTGTACCCATTACTCTGGTGCCTATAATGGAATTAATGGTAAGTATACCTCTAATGATTGGTCTTCCAGCTATAGAAGCATCAATACCCCATACAGATGGAAATGGGATACTAATCATGGTTTGAGTGCGGTTTGCAAAGTGGTCCTCTCCCTTATTCAATTTTAAAATATTCTTATAAAAACACATATTAGCGTTTTAGAAACATTTAATAAAATCTTTTATTAACTTCCCATGATTCAACTGTTTTAAAAGCAGTTTGTGGGTCATATCCTTTTCCCAGTAAATAAGTCATTGTTGCTTCTTGCAAACCATAATTCAGAAAAGGTATTACAGTACGCAAAGTTTCACTTTTTACCCCCCATAGGGAGTATAAAAACTGGGGTATGAAAAGGGGTATAAAAACATTTGGTTTCTTAGATCCTTCCTTATAAATACTTCGAACTTAATGCTATCTTATAAATAAGGTAATATTTGGGTTGTTTGTACCATTAAAAATCCATATTTGCCTATCTGAAAATAAAATATAAGAAGGAGTAAATAAGAGAAAACATTAATTTATATTGGGAGGAAATCGTCTTAAAATTAGTCGTTAACATCTTTTTTGTTAATGGTTAATGAATGATCGGTATCTCTAACAGCAGCATAAAAAATATCTTTGATTTGAAGATATCCCTTTGCCTTTAGTTCTTCCTTTAACCACTTTTCATTTTTGTTGATAAATTTTAAATTACGCTTTTGCACTTTCCCTTCAATGACAACGGCTATGGGTAATCCGCGGTATTCCACTTTCATATGTAAATCTTTTGGAGTAATAGGAACTAATTCTTTTCTTGGAAAAATGCTAATTTCACCTGTTGCTTCCAAAATCGCATATTCAATATCGTGAATATCCGGATATCCTGATGTTCTTAAATTAGACAACAGCTCAGGTAAAGGATATCTACTTTCCTTTAAATTTCGATAGATAATTTTCCCGTGTTTAATTAGAATAGTCGGTTTTCCGATAATAAAAGGGTTTAACTTATTTAATAAACTTAACTTTGATATAAATAGATGAATGCATGTTATTACAATGATTCCAATAATCCCCTCCATCACTCCGTTTACTTTAATAGAACCAAAAGCTAAATAAGATAAAAATAGAATCGCTCCAAAATCATGAGGGGTAAGTTGGGCTAGAGCTGATTTCCCTAAAATTTTTACTGCTACAATAAACACAATATAGATAAAAATAACTTTAACTAAAAAAATAGACACTTCTAACACCTCGTAAAAAAATTCACCTTAGTCCGAAATTGGACTAAGGTTTTTAAACTTTTTTCAATTAAAAATGGTATCTTTTTTTCGTCATGTATGAATCTAAGCTAAATCCTTATCCTTTTAAAATAGGGGTCACTTTATCAATGGCTTCTTGTAATTTTTCACTGTTTAACCTATACATTTGTTTGGCCTCTTTTGATTCCGTTCCAAGAGCAAATAGTTCTAAGTCTGCTTGACATTTTTTCAAGGTTGAAAGAATTAAGGGTCTTTCTTGTGGGGGTGCGACTTGTAATTTATCGTCAAACAGATCAATCGTTAACTCTCCGTAAGAATTAACCTGTCCCAGAAATACATTTTCAATCGTTACCCCTAGTTTTTCTAATTCAGTTTGTAGCCAAGCCCGACTTCGTCCAATCGTGGCTAGTGGTTCATCCATTATTGCACCATCCATAATAATGGTCTGAGGCTCCTTGATTGAAGCAACCTTCAAGTTTATATCCTTTGCTGTTAAAGGTTGATTTTCTTTCTTTAGCATCACAGATAAATCACCTGTTGCCTCTAAAACAGCAAATTCTACATCAGAGACTTGAAAGACATCTTTCCTGCGAAGTAGCTCTAACAGTTCATCTGTCGTATATCTTTCCTTTTTTAAATTATCTTCCATAATCTTCCCATCTTTGATAAATACAGTTGCTTTTCCTTCTATAAAATTGCGAAAACGTTTACTTTTTAATGAAATTAAACCAGCGAAAAAGGGAATAGCCGCAAAAATGACAATTCCAATGATTCCATGAAAAATGTTCCGTTCCAGTCCCATAGCCACTTCAGCACCTATACTTCCAATGGAAATACCGGTGACATATTCAAAGAAAGATAGTTCGGAAATTTGCTTTTTCCCTAACCATTTTGTAATGAAAAATAAAACAGCAACAAATAATGCTGAGCGTACAGCTATATCTAACCATTCAGGCACTGCTTACACCCCCTGTAAATATAGTTTTTCTAGAAACCTTTGTACTGAAGTTCCTCTCCTTCTAGTTCTCCTACTCTTTTTTTTAAATCTTTTGTTACTTCGTGTATTACCATCATAGCCTCATGCAAAGTTCGCTTCGATTCATCATCAAGAGTCCGTAATGCTAAACTTGAGAGACTTGCTTCTACCCCTTTTAGACTGGCAAAACACTGTTTAACATCTGATCCTACTGTCATCCTAATTCTCCTTATCCTTTTGGCTTAAAAATTAAAGCTCCTATCATGCCGAAAACAATGGAAGCTGAAATACCAGAACTAGTTACTTCAAACATTCCTGTCAGTACACCAACTAACCCATGTTTTTCTGCTTCCTGCATCGCACCATGAACAAGCGAATTCCCAAAACTTGTAATCGGAACGGTAGCCCCTGCCCCAGCAAAATCAATCAAAGGCTCGTATAGTCCAAATCCATCTAAAAGCGCCCCAATCACTACAAGAGCACTTAAGGTATGACCTGGTGTCAATTTAAATACATCAAACATAATTTGCCCAATGATACAAATTAAACCGCCTACGACAAAAGCCCAAAAATAGATCATGTTAATTGTTCACCTCCGTATTCAATTGACACTGCATGGGCGATACAAGGAATTGTTTCATTTTGCTGAAAGGACAACGGTGAAAGCAAAGCACCTGTAGCCACAACTAACATTCGTTTAAATTCACCTTTTTTCATGCGGTTTAATAAATGCCCATAAACTACCGTTGCTGAACAGCCTGCACCGCTTGCCCCTGCAAGAACGGGTTGTCCTTCCCGATAAATCATAAGGCCACAATCTTGGTATTGTTCTTCACTAATAGGAGTTCCATGCTTTTTAAATAGATCCATGGACACTTCCTGTCCGATTTGGCCAAGGTCACCGGTTACAATTAAATCGTAATAAGATGGCTCAACATTTCGTTCCTTTAAATGGGCTTCAATGGTATCAACCGCAGCTGGCGCCATAGCTCCTCCCATGTTAAATGGATCTGTCAATCCCATATCGATTACACGACCAATTGTGGCAGATGTGACATGAGGTCCTTCCCCAGAATCACTTAATAGGGCTGCACCTGCACCAGTAACCGTCCATTGTGCCGTAGGTGGCTTTTGTCCACCATACTCAGTTGGATACCGAAATTGTTTTTCAACAGCTGTATCATGACTGGAAGCTCCTGTTAACAAATATTTCGCTCCTTTTGTATTTACAATATAAGCACCTAGAGCCAGTCCTTCCATCGAGGTAGAGCAAGCACCGAATAAGCCAAAATAAGGCGCTCCAATCGTTCTGCTAGCGAAACTTGTTGGGGTGATTTGATTGATTAAGTCCCCAGCTAGGATAAATTGAACTTGATCCTTTTGTATGCCCCCTTTTTCCATGGCTTTTTGGCAAGCCTCTTCAAAAAGGATTTTATGTGCTTTCTCATAGGAATCCTGCCCAAGCCATAAATCAGCATGAAGATTATCGAAATCATCTGGGATAGCACCATTGGCTTCAAATGGTCCACCAACGGTTCCAGTGGAGATAATGACAGGCTTTTGTTCGAAGATCCATGTACGATGACCTGCTAGCATTATAAACCACCCCACTGGATTAAAGTGGTTTTAATTAAGGCAATGACAAAAGCAGAAAAAACACCAAATAAAATAACCGCCCCCGCTAATTTAAACATGTTGCCACCTACGCCCAGTACAAATCCTTCGGTTCGATGCTCAATGGCAGGCGATATAACCGCATTGCCAAAACCTGTTACAGGTACAGCTGTTCCAGCCCCACCAAATTGGGCCATTCGATCATATACGCCAAAACCAGTAAGAAGCATTGTAATAAAAATTAACGTACCCACCGTCGGATTTCCGGCCGTTTGCTCAGTAAAATCGAAATAATAAATGTAAAAGTCTGAAATAAGCTGACCAATCAAACAAATAAGTCCACCGGTTAAAAAGGCCTTAATGCAATTTTTAACAACCGGTCTTTTGATCTCTCGTTGTTTTTGCAATTTTTGATATTCCTGTTGCACAGGAGTAAGTTGTTTCTTTTGATTGTTAGACATAACTCGATCCTTCCTCTTTAGGTTTGTTCCTTCATAAGACTTTTCAGTTTGTTCAAATCATTTTTTAAGTTCTTCTTATTCATATCGTTTTTTTTCAGTCTTTGCTCGACCTTTTCAAGCTCCCAGAATATTTTTTTATCAGTCGAAACAAAAACTTTATAGTCCGGATATATTTTTTCTAAGTCGGATTTTACTGACTTCTCGATACTCTTTAATCGAAATCGATCAAAATTCTCAACTTTAATCGCTGCCATAAGCTCTTTATCAGTATTCACAGCTTTTACGTCTGTAATATCTTCCTTGGCAATTATCTTTTCTTTCGCATGATTGGCAACGGATTGATCAATTGGCTTACTTGTATGTACTTGTGAAATACCAAAAGTACTATTACCTTGAATAAATTCATTTTGATTACCATTACATCCTGATGCGAAACCAATGACCATTATAATAAAAAGTAGGTTTTTCAATGTGGTTATTTTATCTTTCAAAAAAATCACCTCCATGTTTTTCCATTATTTGAACAGCTGAAAAAAGGTTGGTTAAGAGGCCAACCTTTTTTCGCCTTACTAATTACTGTTGTTTGTATTGAGGTTCTTCTTGTTCGATTTGTTGAACACGTGGTTCAATGCTGTCTACAACGGATTGGGTTTGCTTAGCTGCATCTTGGTAAAGTTGCTTAGCTTGTTGATTATCTGTACCAAGAGCAAATGTTTCAAAACTTGCTTGAGCACTTTTCAATCCTGCTAGAGCTGTTTTAACGTCATTTATTACTGTCATGATAATTTCCTCCTTGAATTATTTTTTACTCTTTTATTTTGCTTTATGGAGAATTTTTTATTCAATGATTTTTGGGAAATTTAAATCTAAATTATTTTTGACGTATAGCTCCATTTTTTCGATAATAACCCCTTTTCCATATCCCCATCATTTCTTCTATTTCTTGTTGACAGCAATAGCTCTTATAACTTTTCATTTTTTCTTTTCTCAACTTCAATTTCTTTTACACCCCTACCTTTATAAAATAAGATGATTGTATTTCCTGAAAGGACTAATATTTTTCCCATTTTTCGGATATTATCCCAAAGTTTCAAGAGTTTTTCCCTCTTAATCATCCTATTTATGGGTATTTAACATTGAAAATGTAATAACAAAGATAAACGCATGCATTTGTCGCCGTATTAAGGTTTGTCTAATACATAAAAAGGAACTGTTTTGTTATTAACATCAAATTTTTCATACATTTTAGAAGGTGAAAAAATGACAACAAAACAAAAAAGGAAAATCCTTTCAACGTTTAACGTTAAAACCAAAAAAGGACATTGAAGAAATAAAACTTGGGATTAAACTGGGAGACAAAAGGAAACCAAAAATCCGACATTGGGCGAAAGAGATGTATAGCTATATTTGATGGGGATTAATACAGAATTACAGGTAGGTGACATTGTCAAATTAAAAGTTGGAGATGTGAAAGGGAAAAATTACTTTTATATTCTGGAAGGCAAGACAACAAAAAACAGAAAGTAAATATTAGTATGCTATCTAATAGAATTGATAAAAAAATTGGATACATAATTGTTTCAAACTAAAAAGAATCAATATCTCTACATAAGAATACAGGGAAAAAAGTGTTTATAATACTCATTAGAAGGTATGATAAAGAAGGAATTGGCAAACTTTGCACCAAAGATTCACTGTAAGCCAGTTTCTTTTTTGGATAGGTTTTTAAAATCGTGTTTTAATCAAATATTAAATTATGGCTCTTATCACAAAAGGCAAAGGGATATCATCAAATTAAAGATATATTTTAGGCTTCTGTTAGAGATACCGACCATTCACTAAACATTAACACATTTGATATTAGCGACTAATCTTAAAACGATATCCCCTCTCTATATTAATCCTTTTCTAGACTTGATCGGCAAATAGAGAGATTTAACCTGAAAGTCGAGGCGGCTGCACTTGATTCGGGGTACCTTACAAATCCTATTTGTAAAGGCTTATCTGAGAATTCATAAAGGTAGTCATCAAACAAGAACTAGATGATTAACTCCCCTCTATCTATTTCAACTGAATTGGTGTCCATTTTTATGATCAAAAATAAAGTCCTCTATAAAGAGCGATAGTGCTTCTACAATTCTCAAACCTTTTTAAATAGCCGTTTAATAAGCAGTCAATCTCGTATGTTAGTTGTTACCTTATAAAACTACACAGCTAACTCGTTTCCTTTGCGTATCCAATGAACTCTTTAATATTGTCAAACCGGGGGTCATCCCGTTTTACGACAATAAGTTCGGAATCTTCATGGTGACTGATATTAAATTAAAAACTGTCCAAATTTTCTTTTCTATTGGCAGTAGGATTTATTAACCAGTAAAGTTATTTGGAGAGACCATATAAACAAGCGTATATCCATCGGGTTCGCTGTTTGCTAATTCACCCCTACCAATCCAACCTTCACCTTTTTGACACAATACACCCAAGAGAATTAAAAATGAAGGCAAAAAAACCACCCACGATGTTGTGAGGGGTCTCATTGTGTTTATATGTGTTTATAAAGTTTGTTGATGTCAATGAAAAAACGTGTTAAGAATCGAAAAAGAAAGCTTGTATGTACTTGTGAAATACTCAAATCGTTATTATTTTCACCCAACTGATTCTGGCTTTCGTTACATCCTGATCCTATTCCGATAACCGTTAATACTAAAAGACCGATCTTTAATTGTTTTATTTTATATATCATGAATAATCACCTCTGTGTTTCATCCATTATTGAGAGAGTAAAAAGGTTGGTTTACTCGACCAACCTTTTTTTGTCTTTTAATTATTGTTGTTTGTATTGAGGTTCTTCTTGTTCGATTTGTTTAACGCGAGGTTCAAGGCTTTTTAGAACGGATTGGGTTTGTTTAGCAGCATCTTGGTAAAGCTGCTTAGCTTGTTCATTTTCCGTACCAAGAGCAAATGTTTCAAAGCTAGCCTGCGCACTTTTCAATCCCGCTTGAGCTGTCTTAACATCATTTATTACTGTCATTGAATAACGACTCCTTTAATGTTTTTAATAACCTTTGTTAGAATGATGAAAAATGGTTTTCTTTATAATTCAAATGTTTTTTATCTAAAAATAATATTATGAAGTAAGGTTTGAAAACTAAATTAATATCCTTTTTCTCTTAATAAATAAAATATCCGTTTAATCCAAACGGTTGCTATATTTGATTCCAAATTCTCTTTAAATCTAATGGTACGAATACTTTATCCCCACGTATCTCCCTATGTATAATGGGATGTGAAAAGCATTGATCTAAACTTAACCCTTCTTCTTTTTTATGCCTAGCTCTTTTGAAGTCTTCGGGTAATCGCATAACAATTGCTCCTTTTTATTTTTAAAAAAAATTTTAGTAAGGGAGCGAGTCTTAACTCCCCTCTAATCTATCTAAGGATGTTTTTATTGGTAACAAATGAATCAACACATAAAAATTTTTGGCGACATAAAGCTTCAGAATTGTACAAACGTGTGATTCAGTTATTTATTTTTTAAGACTGGGCATGTTGGTTTTTTTGTCTTACTTGTTGTGCATTATTTTGGCTTGCGAACTCAGTACCGTATTGACCTTGTGACACTTGCGTACTGCCTTGGGAAGCTTGGTTTCCGTCATGAGCATATTGTGGTTCTTCTTGTTCGATTTGTTGAACGCGTGGTTCAACGCTTTGTAAAACAGATTGGGTTTGTTTAGCAGCATCTTGGTAAAGCTGCTTCGCTTGTTCATTATCTGTACTAAGAGCAAATGTTTCAAAGCTAGCTTGAGCGCTTTTTAATCCGGCTAAAGCTGTTTTAACGTCATTTATGACTGTCATGAATAACACCTCCTATTATTTTTTTTTGAAACCTTTCTTAGAATGTTTGAAGATAGAAATATTTATTCATACAAGTTTTTAAAATTCGAATTATATTTTTATTATATTTTCGGAAAAAATACTCTTGGCAAAAAAAATCAAGGAAGAGAGAATAGGGTAAATTTGACGGTTGTACTTTTGTAAAAGCTGATTAAAGTACAATTGTTTTACAATTCGAGGGGGATTTTCCTTTTCGAGAAGCAAGACTGGTATGCTTATTTAGAAATGGAGTATTGATGCAGTTTGTATTTTTCATAAAATTAAAAAAGAGGTAGACGGAGTATGTATAAGGACTATCCTGAAACGATTTATATGGACCAAAACCACGAGCAAGGTGTAAGCAATTTAATAAAAATATAAATCAGTATTTTTCCAATCCTATTATACATAAGGAAATTAATGGTGATAAAATATATGTTGCCTTGGACCTAGACAGAATCTGGAATAGGATAAATTAATATTTAGTTTAGCCACAAATACTCCCCACCTGCGTATAGGTGGGGAGTATTTAATGCTATCTAAAGGTGGGGGGTCTTTAAAACTAATCTAAAATACCTGCATATTTTTGACCGCTGTGTGGCAATCTACCCAAGTGATTACAACATTGTTAACAAGGAGGAAACATCATGCAACAAATGCAGACGGGTATGAATAATCAACAAGCACAAGCTTTAATGACACAACCGCCTGAAATAATGTCAACAAAGGATCATCTCTATGTAAACGATATGTTAAGCTGGAATTTACTTGCGATGAAGAAAATGCATTTTTTCGCTCAACAATGTCAAAATCCCGAAGTAAGAGCAGCACTTGAACAAGCTGGACAAATGCATGATCGACACTATCAACAGCTGCTTCAACAGATGCAACAGTATGTAACTCAACCTTCACAAAATATGAATCAATAAGGAGGAAACTATAGTGGAAAATAATACTCCAAACAGGATTAAAAATCCTGAAACACCAGTCCCTAAGACGCCGCAAATGAACGATAGAGATTTTCTAAACGATGCCTTAACTACGGAAAAATATATATCTTCCTCATACTCGACTGCATTAAAAGAAGCTAGCCATGAATCGTTGTATCGTACAATAGCGTCTGTTTCCCAAGAAACAGACGACTGTCACCGCAATCTATATAACTTAATGTTTAAAAACGGATGGTACGGTTTGGAAAAAGAAACTCCACAAACTATTCAACAATCGGTTCAGCAATTTTCTAACTACATGCAAAGTCAAGATCCATATAGAGGTAATGTAATACAATAAAAGAACACGTGTTCAAGAAGAATAAACTCAAGGTAAAATAACAATAGTTATGCGAGACAAAAGGTTGGTTAGTTGTTAACCAACCTAGAAAATAATTTAGAATTTACAACAATCGAAAGGGCGGCGGTAAGATGAATCTTAAGTGGATGAAACTTTTATCAACGGTTTTTCTTTCAATTTTCTTGTTATTAGGGTGTAATAATGGAGATGACGATAATAATCCACCACCGGAGGATGTAACTCCAGGGACAGAGGAACCAATTGAAGATCCTATCGACGCAACAGATTCAGATACTATTGATCAACATAATGTCACCCCTGATACAGAAGAACCAATTGAAGATCCAATCGACGCAACAGATCCAGATACTATTGATGAACATAATGTCACCCCTGATACAGAAGAATCAATTGAAGATCCTGAAGACGCAACAGATCCAGATACTATTGATGAATAAGTTTATACACCGTTTGTTCTCAAACGGTGTTCTTTATGTATCAAGATTCAAGGATGTTAATAAGAAATTTAATACTTATATTGCAACATTTTCTAATAATAAATTTATAGAGGTGTCTCATGACAAAATTACGAAAGTCCTTATTGGTTACTGTTTCCGTACTTATTCTTCTATCCATAGGGTTATTATTCATAGTACCAAATACAAGAAACAAAGAGAATCCCGAAAATAAAACAGTTGCTGTCGAAAACAAATTTAATCCCACTATAACCAATGTCCAAAATGTTGAAAACGAAAAAAATGTTCTTCAAATAAACGGCCTTTCCATGGGTCAAACCATCAAGAATCAATTAAAAAATGATCCTTCCGTTTTTCTAATTAAACACAATGAAAAAACTGAGAGTCATTATATTAAGAAAGAAGTAAACGTTACATTCAAGACTCTTCCCTCAACAAAGGAAATAAAAAGGATAACACAGGAGATAAATGGCACTATCATTAAAAAGCTAAATTCTACGATTGTTTTTCGTTCTAATACGCTTTCGACCAAGGAACTTATTGAATATTTTAACAGACAGGCTATGGTTGAATTTGCTGAACCCAATTATCTTTATCTGCAAAATCAAATTGGACTTCCTAATGATTTGCTATATAGAGAACAATACCAATGGAACTTATCGGCAATTCAAGCAGAAGCAGGCTGGGATATCACCAAAGGGGATGAACATATCATTATTGCTGTTATAGACACTGGCGTTGATCTGGACCATCCTGATTTGAGAAGACGAATTACAAATGGTTATAATGTACTGTTGAATAATAATTTCCCTGATGATGACAACGGGCATGGCACCCATGTAGCAGGAATCATTGCATCGGAAACAAACAACCATGAAGGTGTTGCAGGCATCACTTGGTATAACAAAATAATGCCTATAAAAGCAATGGGTGCCGAAGGGCATGGGACGACCTTTGATATAGCAAAAGGGATTTTTTGGGCAGTGGATCATGGAGCCGATGTCATTAATATGAGTTTAGGCAATTATCAGCATTCTTCCCTTTTAAAAGGGGCAATCGATTATGCATACAGTAAAAATGTTGTCTTGATTGCTGCAGCAGGAAATGAAAATACTATGCAGCCGAGCTATCCAGCTGCTTTTTCTAAGGTTCTAAGTGTCGCCGCCGTAAGTTACACCGGACAACGTGCCCCTTTCTCAAATTATGGAGATTATATCGATGTTGCAGCTCCCGGAGTTCAAATTCCGAGCACCTATTTTAACCAGCAGTATGCAGCTTTATCAGGTACTTCTATGGCTTCGCCTCATGTGGCAGGACTTGCTGGCCTCTTGCTTTCAGTAAACCCTAATTTAACGAACCAAGAAGTAATAGACATTATTAAGAATTCTACTTATGATTTAGGAATCCCTGGAACTGATCACGAATTTGGTAGTGGCTTAATTAATGTAAAGAATGGATTGGAAGATGCCCAAAGCAAAAGGCAATAATCCCTTTTTGAAACCGTTGCTTTTCGTTGTTATAAAACTTCTACATGATGTACGTTGTTTGTACATGATAATGGAAAAACTAAGGAGGGAATTTTAGTTGGAGTGGATTTTTTATCTATACCTGTTAAATACGTTCTTTATGTTATTCATAGCAATTTGGGAAGTTCGTCGGCCAGCCAAAGCTTTGAATTGGATAGTAATCGTCCTTGTTTTGCCTGTCATTGGTTTCTTACTATATCTTAGCATATCAAATCCCAAGCTTATTCATCGTAAAAGATTGACCTCTTCTCATAATGAGTCTGATAAGTTACCTGATACATATAGTGATTCAGCATCGTTCATCGCCGATGCTTTAAGGTATTTTACTGTACGCGGGCTTCGAGTCGGCAAAGTCCAAGTACTAAACAATGGAATAGCAAAATATGAACAACTTATCGAATCCCTACAAAAAGCCCAAAAAACCATTGTTCTGGAATATTTCATCTATCGGAACGACCAAATTGGTAATCGCATCACAGAACTGCTGGTCGAAAAAGCAGTAAATGGAGTGCGGGTTCGTTTTATTAGAGATGGTTGGGGGAGTAAAAAATTTCCGTGTCAAAAAATTTTTCAGATGGTGGAAGCAGGGATAGAATGTCGGACAATATTTCCTTTAAGTTTTCCCTGGATTTTGTCCAATTGGAATTATCGGTTCATTGTAAGATTGTGACGATTGACAGAAAGGAATCCTTTACTGGCGGTATGAACGTTGGGTATGAATATACAGGATTAAAGCCAGACGTAGGATTTTGGAGGGACACTCATTTGCAAATTATAGGGGAAGCAACAGGCGACTTGCAATACTATCTTCGACGTTCATTGGAATATCGCTGTACCAGAACGGATAAAGTCAAAAACAAAATCTGAGGCAACGAAAAAGGCCACTAAAATCCCAAAATATAAATCAAAGGAAATCAATCCAAACGGCAGCATAGATCTTTCAAGATGGTCTGCCGAATTAGGTTCTGAGTTATGGCCTATAGAAGGTAAAACAGACAATACCCAAACAAAGACAGGAGAATTGCAAAAAGCGTACATCCATATGTTGGAAGGAAACCCTGGAATTCCTACCCCAGTTATTCGTCAAGCTTACTTTATATGTATAACACAGGCGACCAAAACTATTGATATAACAACACCCTACTTTGTACCAGAAACAGATATTATCATGGCATTAAAGACAGCTGTGGCTCGTGGTGTGCACGTAAGATTGCTGGTTCCTCGCCACATTGTTCAAAAAAGCGTGGGCTATGCAAGTCGTACCTATTACGGGGAACTTATAGAAGCTGGGGTCCAAATCTACCAGTACAATAAAGGAATGTTACATGCGAAACTGATGATCATTGATGAGGAAATTGCAGAAGTAGGCGCTGCAAACTATGATATGAGAAGTTTTCGCCTGAATTATGAGGTGTGTCAAGTCTTGTACAGTACTGATGTGGCGATGGAACTTACACATCAATTCGAGCGTGATCTTGCTGATTCTGTACCATTAAGAATTGAAGACTTGTTGCAACGATCCCTGACCGAGCGCATTGTTGAACAGGGTTCTCGCCTGCTCTCTCCATTATTATGAGTTGATGTATCCTGTTTTTATTGTTCTATGTTAAATCTAGATTTAAAAAATTTCATTGTTTTTAAAATATTTCTGATTCATTTGAAAAGAGTCGAAAACCCGTGTTAGAAGAACTTTCAATATGGTTTTTTTCTTTTTTACGATGGAAATTCATTACTAAAAAACGGTAATACTAAACAGGCAGCTCAAAGTGTTTGAATTCAAAAATATCTGTTACTTTTTCATTTAAATATAGAGGTGATATCAATAGATAATATATTTGAAAATCTTAAGGAAGTACGTTTATTAGAAGATAAGCTCTATCATTTAGAATTAAATGGTTGGCTAAAAAATGAGTTTTTAACTTGGGAATGGTGGATACTAGTCGTTTTTTTAGTTGTGCCTTGGGTTATATGGGCTAAACTTGTTAAACGAGACATTATTTTAGAAATTTTGTTATTTGGTACCATAATTATCTTGACAACAACCTTATTAGATGTAGTTGGTGCACAATACAGTTTTTGGGATTACCCCATTGCATTCCTACCTTTTATTCCCAGGGCCTTTCCTTTTGATTTTTCAATGGTACCTGTAGCTTACATGTTGTTATATCAATATTTTAGAACATGGAAATCTTTTATTTTAGCCCAGATCATTATGGCACTAACATATGCCTATATAGGTGAACCCTTTTGCGAGTGGGTCAAACTTGTTAATTATTTAGAGTGGAGATATAGATATTCATTCATATATTACATCATTGTTGGAATTGTAACTCGAGCTTTAATACTAAAACTAGCCTCTTTATCTAAACCTCAAGATCTTACAACTAAGTAAAATTTAAATTGGAGGAAAAAACTTTGGAAGAAGTTAATATTGGTTTACTGACGATCAAAGTCATCGTTGGTTTTGCCACTTTATTTTTTATCATTATCATAACAGGCAGAACATCCATCTATCAGTTAACCCCGTTTCACTTAGTTTTTGTGTTAGTACTTGGAGATTTTTTAGGAAATACCATTTATGAAGATAAGGTAGGGATTTTTCATTTTTTATATGCCATCGGATTGTGGACGTTTCTTATGTTGGGAATAGAGTTTATGACTCTAAAAAATAAATCGACACGTTCTCTCTTATTAGGCAATCATAACATCATCATTCGAGATGGTGTTATGGACAGAAAGTTACTTACAAAGAACAAATTGGATGTAAATCAAGTATTGAGTATACTCCGTCAAAATAATGTCTTTTCAGTTCGCGAAGTCAAATACGGTATATTGGAAGCTAATGGGCAAATAAGTTTATTATTAAAATCCAAGTATCAAAAACCAGACAAGCAAGATCTCAATCTTCCAGAAAGTCCAGTAGACCTCCCAACATCGTTAATTATAGATGGGGAAATTTTATGGGATAATTTACATGAACTCGGATTTGATCAACAGTGGTTAGATAACCAATTAACTACCAATGGATATGATAATGTAAAGCGTATACTTTACGCAGATTGGCGAGAGAGTGAAGGCATACATGTAAGTCCTAAATAAAATTTGTTAGGATAAGAGCATTTCTTGGTGAATATAAACTTTAGTCTTCAACAATCAGGCGCTTTAATGAAGTAACTAAAGCCTAATTTTTCACTTATAACACCGAGAAATTAGGCTTTTTATATTTTGATTTCCTTAACGTTGTAAATCCGCATTTTCCTGACGCTACCCCTATAGAGAATTGTGTAGTCTTTGAATCGTCGGTTGCCATTTTGGGTATCAGCTACAATATTATCGACAATTAATTTTGCTTCATGATCAGAATCTTTCGGTCTCAGGTATATGGGGGTTGTTTCAGCCTCCTTAGTAGCCTTTAATACTTTCCCAATTCTTTTGGTATTATGTTTAATGAGATCATTACCCAGCCCTACAATCGCGTTAGTAGAACGATAGTTTGTATCAAGCGTTATTTGGGTTAGGTTCGGAAATTCTTTTTTCAAGTTTAAAATGAATTCAGGAGAACTGGATCGAAAATTATAGATGGATTGATCTTCATCCCCAACTGCAAGTAGATTTTGAGATTTATTTAATAATAGCCTCATAATCTCGTGTTGTTCTAAATTCGTATCTTGGTATTCATCAATGCAAATGTATTTAAAGCGGTTTTGCAGTTGTTCTCTTACCTCGTGATTGTATTTTAATAAGTAATAGGTCTCTAAAAGAATATCATCAAAGTCCATTAAGTTTTTCTTTTCCTTCAACTGCTCATAAGCCATGTATATACGCTGTATCTCTTTTTCTATTGGTGTTGTTACTTCTAGGTGCCTGGGCAAGATCATTTGTGACTTATAATGTGAAATTAAGCTCAGCAAACTTTCCGGCTCATAACTATCAACCAGCGATAAATCCCTTAGTATTTGAGTCATAAGGATTTCCTGGTATTTGGAATTTGAAAGTATATCGGCCCTGTAGTTATGGGATCTCAACAATCTCAAGAAAATGGAGTGGAAGGTTCCTGAAACTATACGATTTGCAATGGAGGTGCTAAGTCCTGGCAAAAGTTTAATTCTCTCTAGCATTTCAGTGGCTGCCTTTCTTGTAAAACTCACCAGGAGGACCTCTTCTGGCTTTAAATCGTCTTTAAAGGTCAGAAGATAGGCTGTCCGACATGTTAAGACTCTTGTCTTGCCGCTGCCGGCTCCCGCAATAATTAACACAGGGCCATCGGTAGTTCTAACTGCTTGAAGCTGTGAGTTATTTAAATAGATTCCTTGCTTCTCCAAAGAACGAAAGAAGAAACTATCTTTTTCATCCTCAGCAACTAAACTTATAGTGGTCTGATTATCTGCCAGGTCAGCTAAAGGAATGCCGTTTTTAGTAGTTTGAAATGGATATTTAAATCCTTGCTTTTCTTTAATGAACATCTCGTGTTCCTCCCTTAAATGGTGTTCATGGGTTAAGCTTTATTTTTGAATGACATTACATATTAACTAATCTGTTTCACCCATTTTTTCTTTGGTCCCGTGGGCCCTTTATCAATTCTAGGGCGGGCTGCACTATTCCATGAACCACCCTTGCTAAGGCCTTCCAGTTTAAATCCACAAGCTCTTAGGGATACTCCAGATTCCTCATCAAGTGTATAGGTGACAATCCTCCGGTACCCCATGGCTTTTCCAGCTTGATAGATTGAACTGATCAACCTTGATACTCCGTTCTTATATATACTGCTTTTTAAACAGCAGCGGGTGATTTCAAGGGTGAATCCATCGTTGTTGTGCCTGGCTATTGGTAAGCCAGCTATCGCAACACCAACTAGTACGTCTGTATCCCATAGACCAACCGAGAACTTATGTCCGTGAGGGGCCACACAATGCCTGTGATGTTGATCAATAAAGTTCTTTGCTTCTTTAAAGCTGATTGGTATATTTTCGAGTGTGAGCGGCTGAGGATCCTCTAATGGGAGCCGCACCAATGGATAATCTTTTTGATAAGCATCCAAGTATGCATCAATTTGTTCTTTAACATGTGTTTTAGCCATTTCTTTATTTATGGCGCTATCCCACACAATATCGTATCCGTCTTGTAAGAGATCCCACATTTCCCCTCTTTTGCAATCTTCATCGGATACTATGACATATCGATTCGTCTTTACCTTATAAAAAATCCAATACCAATTCATTCTTACGATTCCTCCTGAAAAATAATAAAGAGAGAGAATATAAATTCTCTCCCTCAGTCTTTGCCCTTAGCTGGCCATTTCTTTTTTTAATTTAAGTCCTTCATAAAGGGTGTCGATCAGCAAGTGATGAATAGCAGCATCTTTTGATTTCCCGACCATCTTATTGAACGGCTTTCCGTCTGCTCCTAGTGCTTCTGCACCATCAATGTAAAGCCAGCGAGCTACATATTCATCCGCCTCTTTTTGTGTTTGAATATCTTCCCGGGCCACTACAAAGACCGCTTTATTCCAAACTATACCGTCATCCACCAAATCATCATGATCAAAGTAGCAAAAAATTTGATCCTTCATGAATTGTTGCCTTTCTTTGATATAAGCAATCATATCGTCAAAACCAAATTTAAACTTGTACTCCACATAGAAAATGGGATTTGGATTTGTAGTTTCTTTAGTATTAAGGGTCCAATCCGGATGAAATACGATAGATCCATCATATTGATGATTGACCGGTTGGAGCTCTTTTCTGGAGAATTCAAACCCATCCTCATTCCAGGCCTCAAGAATAGAAGTGATTTCCTCTTCCTCGATGAGAGTATAGCCTACCTTTTCCTGGGTGTATAAGAGCTTCTCTAAAAGGATTTTACGTAATGTAATAGTAAAGCCGCCAGGACGGAATTCTCCATTCTCATTGCCTTTTTTGGCCCTTTGGAATGTATGATAATAGTGTGAAGAAGGATCCAACTCTTCGAATATCGTTATAGGAGTGTATTCCCCCTGATCTACACCACTTAGATGGGATCTATATTCCTTCCTTCTAAGCGGCTCCCGGTACCTTACATCATTTGCTACATCAAAGAGGAATGCCTTCCATTCTGCTAAATAGGGAGCATCCTTATGTCCCTTTTCTATTAATGTCTCAAGCATGCCATCGCGGCGTCCAGACATTAGACAGACCCAACACCCATTTCTAGAGGAATTGGAGCCACAGGCTTTGTCATTAACAGAACGAACAATCGGACATTCCTTACCATCCTCATACATAGCTCTCAGTTCCGAAACAAGTTCACCCCATGGAAACACCTGTACAAAGTTCTCAAGATATATCCACAGATCAAACGTGGTAATCGTTTTTATAGGCGTATACACTCGTAATTTCTCATAGGTATGGTGTTTGGAGAAATAATCACTTACCTCAAACTTACGTATACTATTTGCTCTGGCCACTGACTCGTCCAACCTTGTGCCGATGAGGAGCGTAGCATCAAAATCCACAACATCAAAATCAACTGGACATTGCTTAAGAATATATTCGATGGTTCTATTCATCGGGGATAGCTTGAGCTTTCCACTGCACCATCGAAATCGGGACTTGCCATTTGGTGCAGGTAGCCCTTTGCCAATTACGTTGTAAAAAAACTTTTCCTTTGGATTTGGAGCACTGAGCAAAATTTCAATCCCTAATTCTTTGCCAATCCTTCCGACTGCTTCAAGATTTTTTCTTACATACGAAGCCATTGATTCTGTCTCGACTAATGTATCTGCAGAAATCACATACACCTTTTTTTGTCTTTCAGCTGGGGTAAGGCTATTCAGCATTTCCAGAAAAAGTGTCAATACCATGGATGAATCTTTTCCAAACGACACCGCTAGAATCATTGGTTTATTGTCGGATAAGTATACTGCTTTCATATGGTTCTTAATATCCGTAAAGAGCTGCAGCTTATCCTCTCGATAAAACATCCAATCCATTAATACATCATCATACGTTTTTGACATTCTACTTCCTCCTAAAAAAGTATTTGCACAAATAAAAAAACCCATTAAGGTCATGTTTTAAGAAACACTTCCCTAATGGGCTATTGCTAATAAACGATATGCGTATTTGAGTAATCAAACCTACAACGGGTGTAAAAAAATAAAATACTTTCCCCGCTTGGGTAAAGTTAATACAAAAAAGTAATATATTTCAAGCTTACTATATATAGATTGGCAAGTAAAGGAATGGAAATGGCCAAATCCCGCTCTCTGTGGATAGACTTATGATAAAAAATCAAATTATTAGTACTCATGGGAGAGCAGTCATGAAGAAGAGGGATAACATTTATGAAAGAGGATTTGCCCAATTGAAATTTTGTATGGGGTACTACCAGCAAAAAGCGAAAAACATACGCCAAGGAATTGTTCAGGAAACCTTTAGATTCTTAATACCTTGGAACTAAAGAATATATTTGTATTTGATATTTATGGTAAAATGAATATTATTAAAACATTCACTTAATTAAAATCTTACAATAGTTGGATGAAGACATAGTAATATTCTTTACGTAATGAAGTATTTAAAAAAGGGGGATAACCTTGAAAAAAACCATAATTTTTTCCCTGGTATTAGTTTTGGGGATTTTCGGATTCATTTATTTTTATACTTTAAAAAGTTCATCATTTGAAGAAATTGTTATATTTAATGTAGAAGAGATAACTTCAATTGAGATCAAAAAAAACAGTAAAGAAATAATTCTGACTGATAAAAATGAAATAGAAAAAATTATGGATGACTTTTCTAAGATAGAATTAAGAAAAGATGAACAATCAGATAAAGATTTCAACGAATCTTATTGGATATCCCTATTTGAAAATAATAAGCAAACGTATGGATTAACTTTTTATGATAATAATTTTATAAATATTTATAGTTTTGAATCAAGGGAAAGTAGCCAATTTAAAGTAATCAATGACAATAAGTTGGAAATGCAAAACTTATTTAAATAAAAGAATGTTCGGTTATTATTCCGAACATTCTTTTTTTTGATTATAAGGTAATCCAGCCACTACCGGAGTGAACTCGTTTGATTACTCCTCTACCTGTCACAAATCGAATTCGTTTACCGTCTACTGTATATTCTATAAATGGAAGTTCAACTTCCATTAAATCGTATTTTGGATTATCCTCCATAAATCTTTCCAAGTAACCCATTTCCCAATATCCATTGTAAACCAAGTTTTGGAGCGTATTTTTAGCACTTGGAGCTAAACCCACTACTAGTCCAGTTACACCTGCTACAATTCCTGCAGGAGTACTTGCCACAAATACTAGCCCTAACACAGTGGCTGTTGTACCTAATAGGGATTGTAACTTGCTATAATTATTATTTTTGAAACCTTCAGTCCAGATATCTTGTTGTGCTCGTTGCATGTTTCTTATTTGACTCAAGCTAACTGTAATTTTAGCTGCATATTCACTTCCACCAGTTATAGCCATAATATATTTACCTCCACAATTTTAGTACAAGTAATTTCCCGCGCGGTTATTAACTTGTTACTATATAAAGAGAAATTCAAAAGAAAAAATCAACCCTTTTTAAAAAATTATAATTTAGATTTCATAAATTGCTGCAGCTGGGAAATTGCCTCTGTTAATCCCTCGATTCTCTTTTCGAACCTAATTAAAAGATAAATGGCAACCATAACAGGGAAACCGAAATTAGCCAGAATTCCCACAATTTGAGGAAAATTTATTTCCATTATCAAACACCCCCTTTAGCTATAAAGAGTTGGAACGTAGGTATAAATCAACCTTTAAGTGCTATCTAAATATAAAAAGCAAGCTAACTGTTGTTAGCTTGCTGAATGGCTTTATTGGTGAATACCTCATAGTAATCAGTAAATGTTGGAGGAAAGTCTATTTTACCGCCAAGAACCGCTTCTACAATTTTCAATTTAATTTCTTGTTCCAAATCATCTCGATCATTTAAGTCAGCACTTAATAGTGATTTCTTAATCTTTGGATTCATAATCAAAAGTGCTTTGGTTAGTATCTCCTTTTTATCTATATATTTTTCCACTTAAATTATCCCCTTTTTTCATATTGCTTCCTTATTTTCATTAAAGCTTTTTTCTTTGTTTTTGCTATGTTTTGAGGACTTTCGTTGAGTATTCTTGCTATCTCAATCTGTTTCAATTGATCCCCGAGAATAAGCTGGATTACTTCTTTTTCTTTTTTACCAAGTTTCATAAGAATTTTATATAAGGCTTCATCTACGACTAATTCAAATATGTTTGAAGATTCTCCTTCATTTACAATAGTAAGCTGTTCTTGTGTGACTGATAAATAATCCAACATAGTTGAATTACTCTCATTATTTGGTTGGTCTACTAGAAGCGGGAAATTTTCCTTTTGTTTCCTTCTGCGCTTATTAAAATCAATAGAAAAACGAAATGAAAGAGTAGAAATATATTTAATTAAACGGCATAAAAAAAAGTGCTCTACAAACCGTCTATCCAGCTGATTTTGAGCCTCTATATCCCCGTCAACTACAGATAATTCTAAGAGAGAAAGGTTCCTAGAATCATCGAAAAAACTTTGTACAATAGGTTGTGATAAAAATTCGGTATTCTTTTTCTTAAACTCGCTCAAACTACTGTATTTTTCCACTAAGACACACCCCCTATTAAATAAAGAGCAAGTTCAAGAAAAAAAACAACCAAAACAGAACATTTGTTCCTATATTCTAGCATATTTTTAGAAATACTTGTAATTATTAGGGGGAATTTACCTATACGAAAACTATTACTAATATTTGATTAGGTACTCAGATCAGGACATTTTTTCATTTCGGGTAGATAAAAAGCCCCCCTATCTAAGGGAGGCTTTGATTTATAATCCACTATCTAAAAATGATCCTAATAAAACCACTCCTACCATTACTGCAGAAACTAAGGTCCCAACAATCAAGTTGCCAATCATCCTTTTTATACGTCTTGATTTTTGATTTCTCCTTTTAATCTCCAGTGCTAGTGCTTGTTTTTTCTGTTGTTCCTCTATAATCCTATGTCTTAAAGGACTCATTTCAACTTCGTAAGTGTATTTCATTTAAATTCCTCCTTAAAAAATGGGCAATAATTATTGAATGCAAAGTATGGTTTATGCGATTTTTGCAATAAAGGATTCTAATGCAAGTTCCTTGCTTACCTGACCCGTTTTCATTTGGTAATCTAGCTCAGTAAGCTGTGATAAAATTCCAAGCAGCTCTTTACCTTCGTATTGGCCAGATAAATTCATATTCATATTGACCAAAAAAGGTGGAAGCTTTATTTTGGAAGCGATTTGACCATTACTAAGTCCCTCTTTTTTCAATTCCTGTAGCTGAAAAAGAATGCGGAATTGGCGAGCGATTAGATTAATAATCTTTATAGAGTCCTCTCCTTGTCTGAACATGTCTTCAAGTAAGAGGAATGCTTCTTCTGCCCTTTTTGAAACAATGGCATTGATCAATTTAAAAATGTCTTGCTCCAATGTGCGTGAAACGAGGTTTTCGATATGCTGCACTTCTAGCTCATTACTTGGACCTATATGTAAGGCCATCTTTATAATTTCATTTTCTAATTGATACAGGTTGGAACCTATATAGGAGATAAGAAGATTTATTCCTTCTGTGCTCATTGAGACTCCTTGTTCCCTGGTTCTTTTATACACCCAATCAAAGAGTTGGCCGCCTTTTAACGATTTCGCCTCATAGACAGCTGCCAACTTCTTTAGATTTTTAACAACCTTTTTTCGGTTATCCAATTTTTCATAAGGAACCATAATTACTAACACGGCATCTCCACTTGGTTTCTCCATATAGGAAAGGAGAGAATCCAAGTTGTGATCCACTTTCTCGCGAGCTTTTTCAGTTGTGAGAAAATATGCATCTTTGACAATTACGACCCTATTTCCACCTAAGAAAGAAATGGTTTGACAATCATCTAACGCTTCTTGAATAGAGGTCTCTCTAGCGTCATGAATAGTTACACTTAAATCTCTTTCTTCCGGTGGAATAGTATTGTTAATTATTTCTTGTTTCTTCTTTTCCAAAAAATATCTCTCAGGACCAAATAAAACATGTACGTTTTTCATTTTGCCTGCTCCTTCCTCTTCAATTTTTGAATTAATAGGGCAAATAGCAACATTCCAATGCTGTTTGCTGCCATGCTCCCTAAGTCACCCAACATTGAATAAACAGCAACTTGTAAACCGGTATAAGCCCAGTAGGAATAAAATAGAATCCGTAGCAAGACTTCCACTCTCCTTAAAAATTTTTGGCCATAAAAAAAAGCGCCCTACTCAAAATGATTAAATCCATTGCTACTAAAATAGTAGATTTAATCACTTTGAATAAAGTGCTTAGTAATTTAAATTGTTAATCCCGCATGGGTTTAACATAAAGTTACAAGATTGGTATATGTTAATTATAAGTAAATTGTGAAACTATTGGAAGAATAAAAACAAAAAGTTTGAATAAAATACTCTTGACCAAATTTGCCCCGATTTAAATAGAAAAAGCAGAGGATATATAAATATATCGGTCTGCCTTGATAACTAGCTGGCTAACCATTTTAGAATTTGTTATAGTATTAACCGGAGTTTAGCTTAATTTCTATGCGACACCATAAATGGAGAATCTGGTCAATAATCTCCAGAATTAGAATCAGAACCCGTATTTGAGCCAGAACATGTATCCATTATAACCGAGGCTGTAGTTATTAGATTGCTATTGTTTATCGTAGTATTGTAAGGTTTTGTTTTAAGCTGAAGAGCTCCAGTTTCAGAAGAATGTTTCTTATTGGGATATATAGCTTCAATAGCCCTTCGCTCATTTGTTATGTAGTTGCAAATCAAACACCTACCATCCTTAAACATACGGACATTTCGGCACTGTGGGCATTTTAAATAGGACAACCTAGTTATCACTCCTATGTTTCTTAACTAATACTTCTCTGGGTAGTGGACCATTATAGGGGCCAACAACACCTTCTTCTTCCATGCGGTCCATAATCATAACTGCAGAAATGAATCCTATTCTTAATCTCCTTTGTAATAAAGAAATGGAGGCAGTTTGTTCATCGATTACAACTTGCTGACCTTCCACATACCTTTCATTTGCTACGGATTTTGTAATTCTCCTCATTTATTACTACTCCTTGTCCTTTTTATTTGATGTTTCATAAAACGACTTAAATTTTTATGTTGGTTTGTAATTATAGGTAACTAATAGCAAGATTAAAATTTATCCATCAAAAAGTGATAAGCTTTATAAATCCATATACCGGTAAAAAATAGGCCCACAACTGTGGCATAAATATTTCTAATAATTTTCAACACGCAATAAATAATGACAACTGCAGCTATTAAAATCCAAGTTGTAGGTGTAATTAGTAATCCAAGCAAAGTGTCCATTGAAATCCCCCTTAGTAGTTCCGAAATCTTCTTATACATATAAGTTTAATAACTTGTAAATATAAGCGCAAAAAAGCACTTTTCCAGTTCTTAAACGACAAAAAAGGCACAAATGCTTTTTATGGCGTTTAAACACTCGAAAAGTGCTTTAATAGTTAGTTGACTCTTACCGCTTGGTATGAGCTGAAAAGTAAAAATCAATATATGAATATCATAGCCTCTTACAATTTATTTAACAAGATGAAAAATATTATTGCTGGGCATGATTGCTTCTATTCATATTGCTTAACATTTAAAACATATGTGATCGAACCTGGTGAAACGTTAAACAGCTTTGCAAGGTCCCTCTGCGAGTATTTTCCCGTTTGGGAAAGGAATTGTATTGTCTTACTTTGTCCAAGCGTTAGTTTATAACCAGCACGT
This sequence comes from Cytobacillus sp. Bac17, assembly GCF_024519925.1. Lineage (NCBI taxonomy): Bacteria > Bacillati > Bacillota > Bacilli > Caryophanales > Bacillaceae > Cytobacillus > Cytobacillus sp. Bac17. Next base: position 27,887 of record NZ_JALJRC010000014.1, read on the forward strand.
TCCCGTAAATACGTCCAGTCATGTTCAGGAAAAGCGTGCTCGACTGCAGCGCATGCATTGTTATGAAACACTAGCTGTAACATCCTACCTAAATTGTTCCGATGAAAAGTTGATCCTGAGACATGATTTGCAATCTGCTCATTGCTCCAATTTAACTTTTGTGTGAATAACCATCTTGTTGCTTTAGCGGTCTGTTCCTCTGTCCAAAATCCTACCGGTACCCGGCTTTTTTGTAGTTCCCAGGGATTTAACTCCCATTCAGGGAAGCTTTCAGATACATAAGGGAAAATATTGTTTTTATACGCTTTTTGCAGCGCTCTATCTAATTTATATTCCTTCAAAAGTGAGAGGTTGAATGTTTGACAAAGAGTTTTACGGTTCATTGAAAGTTTTTCAAGAATTAGATAGCGGAGTAATTGCTGTGCATTTAATTTTCCTTCAGGTGTTCCGGTCCAGGTGTCTATCGGGAATCTGGATCTTTTTCCTGTTAGTACTTCTAGATAAATAGAAACAATATAATTTTCATGAGTCATATGGAATCTCCTTTATATGGAAGGCCTAATGAAATTGCAACTCTAATTCTTGAATGAATATTTGATGAATTTTGTAGATTTTGTTAACCTTTCTTAATCAAAAAAAAGAACCTTGCGGTTCTTTTTTACAGATGCGATCCTCGATTTTACAAATTTAATGAACATTACTCCAATCGACTATATCAAAATCTTCCAGTGCTTTGTCCTGCAAATCCTGTGTGATCCCAATATATTTAAGCGTTATTGATGGAGCAGAATGATTAAATAACTGCTGTAACATAGCAACATCTTTTTTCCTCTGATAAAAATGATAGCCAAAGGTCTTTCTTAAGGTATGGGTACCAATTTCCTCTAATCCAGCTTTCTTGGCTGCTTCGTTTAGGATCGCATAGGCTCTCTGCCTTAATATCGGTTGGTTGGAACCTTTTCTCGATTGAAATAGATAATCGTCATCTTTCATTTCTTCAATATAATCATTAATGATAACCCGAACAGAAGGAGATAATAAAAATCGTTTTGGCTTCTTAGTTTTCTTTTCAATAATACTCACATGAGTTCTATTCCTTATATCCCGGACTCTTAGCTTCAACAAATCCGAAATCCTTAAACCTGTCTGTGTTCCCATAACAAACAAAAAATAATCTCGAAAACTTCCTTTTTTCAAGATTGTGGCAACCTCTTGGATCTTTTCAAGGTCCCGTATCGGCTGAACTAAATTCAATTTACCTACCCCCAATCTATAAATCCAATATGTATCATTTAATCATACATTGCACTTCAATATGTCCGATATAAAAATTATACTATATGTAAAATAAGCGGTCTAGGCTTACAGCCACAAGGGGTTACGACCTTATTACCGAATGATACAAAATGACTATTGTGTATCATTCAATTTTTAAATAAGTTGACTTACCGGAGTGTATTGATTTTTATCTTTGTGGAGTGTAATAAAAAATATTGAACAAAAATTATATTTACTATTGTCGGAGAAACGTGTTTTAAGCAAATTATCTTTGGTTGGTTGATACCTTGATCATCTAATTTTACTGAGTAAAAAACGATAGAATATTCAGTAATTACTTGTTGAATCTTTTCTGAAAGAGTATATGATGAAAATATTAGAGGGGAAAATTGCTGTAGCTATGGAATTGCTATATCAGTTTTACTTTTAAGTAATAAATTCTAGGAGGAATGAAATCTGTGGATGAAAATAATTTTTCCAACAAAAATAATAGTGATGATGATATTTTAAAAGAATTTATACCGCCCTCTTTTATAGATGAGGCAACAAGGTTGCAACAAAAAATTCAAAGGCAAATCGAGCCCATTATAGAGATGCAAGAAAAAATGAGAAAGTTATATCAACCTATTATAGTTCCACAACAAGAGTTAATGAAGAAATATGAACCTATGTTAGACGCCCAGCAAAGGATAGTAAGTATCTTAGGTCCGTATTTTGAAGCTCAAAGCAGAATTCAGCAAACATTGGAAAAAGTGTATGCGCCATTAAAGAATATTGATTGGGAAGGTATAAAAGAAGCTGCAGCCGAACGTTTAAAGGAATTAGACCAGTTATTAAGAGAACAAGAAAATTCTAACTGGTGCTTAGATGTAGATCTTATGGATAGTATTGATGAAGGAGAAATCGAACTCAAAGAACTATCAAACCATGTAGATGCTAATCTCGATGGTATAGTGAAAGAACTAATTGCTGAACCTATATTTAAATTACATACTTCCTTAATTGATGAGTCCTATAGTGCTTATAAATCTGGGTTATATAAGCTATGTGCCTTTTCATTATTTGCCGCTTTCGAACATGTTATTGCATCCTGGTATGACGGTAATCTAACTAAAGAGAATATATCTGTAGATAAAAAGCCTAAAGCGAGGAAGTTATATAGAAGAATTGAAAGTATTGCAAAAAATGAGAAGGAACAGGACGAGTTTATTAAGGTATTCGCTTTATCTGTTTTACGAATGTATCAAAAGACTTTTTCTTTTATACCAGAGCAACTTAATAAAGAATTAAATCGTAATTCAATTGCACATGGATTTCATGATTACAACTCGATTACTAAAACAGATATTCTCAAGCTATTCCAATTGTTAAAAGCAAGTACTATTCTTGAACTAATTTCTGTAGATGAACTTCACGAAAAAAATGCAAAATCAAGCGGTTAACCTGGTGGAACAAAAATAAATAGCGATTCTTTTTATGAGAATCGCTTTGTTCATGGTGTTAGGTCACAATAGGAAGGTGCTCGATATATTTACTACTCTTAATTATCATCTCGGTAGACTGTTTATCATTGTATTTATTTTTTCTTAGAAATCCGTATGCCATGACTTTATGACCTAGCAGCTGATTCTCTGTATAGGTGAAATGAGGGAAATATTTCTCAAATACTACTAAGCTGAAATTTTTACCTTCTTCAAAGTTTAGGTAGTATACCTTCTCTCTTTTAATAAAATTACTTATTGTTCCATAAACAAAATATGGTGTCTTTTCAAGAGATTTATTCTCCCATAATAGTTCATGGGCTCGTTCCGGCGTAATGATCAGCTGTGATAAGGGAATTTTATTACCTTTAACATGTATGATAATAGATGCCAGGACATCCGGTTGGTGGTCTTTTATTAACTTTACAACAGACTTAAGTGAAGATATGCTGCTAGGTGTTAAGGAAGAATCATTCCTTACTTTAATAGCCTGTGGCGGTTTATTCTGTAGTTCCCTCTCAACGACCTTAGCTTCAAAATCTGGATCAATTCTATTCAAATTCATCTTGATGACAATCTGCTGCATGTCCTTGGCAAGCAAATCATTTTGATACTGCTCACATTTTTCTATGGTTTCTACAAAACTCAATTTTTTAGAAAGCCCACAAATGTCTGTATGCTTCGACTTCCCTTTTCCACTTGTTTTAAAGTATGGTGCTACACTGCCTTGAGCTGGAACGAAAATCACAGGAGCTTTGCAAGAGCTATCCAAGCAGTAAATGTTGTGGCCATGTTTTACCTCTTGGTACTCAAAAGCACTAATTACTTTTCCGTTTGCTAAAACTGCAGCATTCACGTTTATCCTCCTTCCTTTGAAAGGCTGCGGATTTGTTCCTGTAATCCGTGATAACGTCTTGTTAGATCCCTCATTTCCTCCTTAATAGATTGAGGGATTTCATTCAGAGTATCTGCAATTGTAAATCCTATAGACATTTGCTGAAAAGCTCTTCCCATAAAAACCAAAGTCTGAAAAATATAGTCTTCCTGTTTTCCTAATTCTTTAAATCTCTCTTTTTCAAACAATTCATTTTCCCTTTCCTCAACCCACATATCAAATTTAGTTTCAACATCCATGAAATGATATCTCCTTTAAATTTTTATCATCAAAAAAAATGATAATAGCGGGCTTTAATTACTGTAAAAAGAAGTTAGCTTCTGAATATCATATGAATTACTGTGGGTACCCATTTCAATTTTTAGAATGGTACTTGGGAGCAGTCCACATTGATTACTAACTTCAATAAGCAGTAAATTCATAGCTTTTCTTTTTTTCTTAAGTCCATTTGCAATTGTGTTCATAAATTTTTCCTCCTAATAAAAAACGGAAGAACTACAAACAAGGTTTCATCCCTGATTGCGGTTCTTCCGCTTTTAGTAATATGTATTTACCATATTTTATCATAGATTAATTGAAGATTTCAATCTTAGAATATACGAAATGGTGCAGCTAAGACCATTCTTTTTCTGTATTGTGAATATAAGCGTTCATCGCTCCTGGCTAAGTGGCTTATCATTGATGTACTAACTCCATAAGCCTTACCATCACCATAGTAGATCCAATTAAAAAGGCTTGGAGCTATATTGTTTAATTCAGAAATTTGATGTATTAATTTTTTTAACTTATTATGTGACAGCTCATTTTCTGTTAGTTCTAAAAGATGAATGTGGCCACGTTTAATGTCTGTAAACATTTCGATTCGTTGATGATAGCAAAAAGGGATATTCATACTCTCTCCTTCATTTGGCTTAAATTGTAAAAATGATCTTAAGCTATTATTGCTTAAGATCATGGTTTGTAATATTAAGCTCGAACTTGGCTTGTTCAAGTGCTGCAAGATTAACTGAATTTAAGATTAATGGCTCAAGCTTTTTAAATTCTACCTTTCCTTTTTCCTTTTGCTCTTTGTTACCGTAATTAATCATTCCATTTATCACAATCATCTTCTGTAAAAGAACCGCTGTATCTAATTGATCTAACCCATTCATATCAGGTTTATTAGTATTCACAATTGTTTCCCCCTTAAAGACTAGTAGATATATTCCATTTTTATTATTAGAACAATCATATGCGGAAATGGTTTTTATTGCAAAATCAAGAGAAAAAATACCATTTGTTAAAATTTAACCATTATAATCAGGTAAGAAGAACTATTAAAAATTAGAAATGGGGACTTAATATTGGAAATCATACACTTACCGAAAACCATTAATCCAAATTTAAAAGAGCTTTTAAATCAGAAGGAAATAAATATTTCCGACATAGAATTTATCGTAATTGCGGAGCATCCTATTAACAAGGAAGAAAAACAAGAAATGGAGGATGTAGCAAATCGATTAGGAAATAAAGAGAATATTCAAGTTCATGAATTTACATATTTGGAAGCGGATTCTACTATAGAATTTGATTCATTTGAAGATTCCTTACCGGCTAAACATGCTGCTTTTGTTATTTTAAATAAAAATACCAATAATGATATTACTGAACAACTCGGTATAGTATATAAACCGAAAAACAGTACTAAAACACTTCCAATCTTTACTTTAAGCGAAAATGCTGAATTCTTAATTCAGGTAAAAGCTGACCCTTCTGATCTGGGTGATACAAATGAATATTTGCAAGATATTAAAAATAGGCTTATGGGGAATAATAGAACTTCACTAAGTTTCAGTTATTGTACTAGTGATGAGAACTGCACTCAATATTGTTTTATCATAAAATAATAGTATATTTGGGGATAGATGAAATATATTCTTCAGTTCATCTATCCCTTTTTACTAAGGTTGTATAAACGATTTATCTATTGTAAAAAATGAATTCAAGTTTCTGCATTACTCCAAGAACGTCTTCCATTAAAGCACGTTCGTCCTTTTGGTTAAGAGTAAACAAGATATTATCTAATGTATTTTCAACCTCTTCCTGCAACAGCTTTTTATCAATACCTATATTCTGAGGTCTTAGTTGCTTATATTTATTTTTTTTAAAATTAGCTAAACACCTTTGAAATGCTTGCTTAATATCCGCTGTTTCAATTACTCCGTGGCAGGAAGAACAAAGTGTAACTAGATTATCAGGGTGGTGAATTCCCCCTTTTTCACGCGGGATCTTATGGTGAACATGGAGATCTGTTTCAGACTCGCAAACAACACATTTCCAACCATCCCTATCTTTCACTTCATTTTTCAAACTTTCATTGAATGGTTTATTCCAAACGTTTGCAAATGTGATTTTTCCCCCATTCTTTTGAATTAGATCTATAACTTCAAGGTGTGGCAAAATAATCATTTCTACTAAGCTCATGATACTGTCTGCCACACTATCAATGGATTCAATTACATCTTCTTCATCCTCTTCATCTTGATTGACATCTTGGTCAAAAATTATTTGGGACATTTCAGATATGAAAGGAATCACTTCATTTCTATGTGTAGGGATCAGAGCTTTAGCTTGATCGTATATAGTGTGTATATCTTCTTTTCTCCAGTTCCTTACAGTATTCTTAACTACTCCTGGAATCATACTGCGCCAAGAGTCATCTATTTTTGCTTCCTTTTGATCAACGGTTTTGATTCTTCCATCTTTATACTTGTCAATGACTTCAAGAATATCAATAGCTTCTTCATTTTCTGAATACCTCAGATCTACAAGAGTACCTAGAAAATCATCAATCTCATCTCTAAGGCTGCCAGAAGTTTTGTACCTAATATAGTCACTTATTTCTTCTTCTAAATCAATTGGTGGGTATGTATACCAACCTGGAATGGATTCTCTTACAATTTTGGGGGTTTGGTAGCGCCATGCATCTTGTAATGGAAAAATAGCAGGTTCATGGATAAAAGTATCATAGTCCTCGAAGTCGTCTTGTTTTTCCTGAAGACCTACTAAAATTTTTAAAAAATCATCTATTTCATTTCTAAGGCTGCCAGAAGTTTTGTACCTAATATAACATCTAATTTCTTCCTCTAAATCAGCTGGGGGATATGTATACCATCCTTCTATCGAATCTCTAACAAACTTTGGAGTTTTATACCTCCAAGCATCCTGTAATGGGAAATTGGCAGGTTCATGGTTAAATGGCTCAGTAGCAGGAGAATGGTCTTCCTTATCAATTGTTACACTGCTTAACTTTTGATCATCCACATGTGGTTGGTCATTACCAATCTCAGAATGATCATTGAATCTTCTGTTTTCAAATATACTATCCAGTTCATCAAGTAAAACTGATAGTTCATCTGTAAGTATTGAAGTATTTTCTTTTAAAGAAGATATTTTAGTGAAAGGAACATCCTCCCATCCCGCTAATTCTTTTATTTCCAAGACATTTACTAGGTTTATAATTTCGTTAATTAGCAATTCCCTAGTAAATTCGTTAAAAGAGGATTTTTTTTTGTTTTTATTTCGAGTTTTTGTAGCCATTTACCCTTCCACATTCGCTGTTAATTAGTTTCGTTAACCTTATCGTATGTAATACGAATTACCTAAATTATAACAATTATTAGGAGTTATGGGATTATATTTTGGAGATTAAAAACACCCTTTAGTTTTTTCTTTACTAAAGGGTGAAATTTGTATTTGATTATTACATCAAATAAGCTTTAAGATAACTTTCGTAAGCTAATACTACAAGTAGTTTAAGACAGCAGTTAAATAATGTTGTACAGTTTGGACCCTTTCAGCTGCAGAATCCGCGATTTGTTTATAGTGATGTTTTCCATCCTCCGTAATTCTCAACAAACGCTTCGTCCTGGTTTCGCCTTCCCACTGGCCAACTAATAGACCGTTTCTTTCCATATCCTTTGCCAGTTCATAGTGATAGCCACTACTGGTCACCCATCCATACTTTTGTTTTAAAATATCCTCAATGCCGGCCATATGAACGTGGCCGCGTTTCATTGCTGCTTTTAATGTGACATACCGGACTAGATCCATAACTGAAACCAATTTGGCAAAATACTTTCGATGCTCATCCGGTAGCTCATGCTCAACCGGCGGATTCTCACCGGACCCGGTCAGATCGTAGACAAACCGGTCGATGACCATTTTCACTTCACTGAGGCGTTCTTTGAAAGTCAGCTGATACCACTGGTAAAGGGATTCCCCTTTCTTCGTAATGTGGTAGACATTAAAGGAGCCCTCTTTTTCCAGGAGCAGATGCCCGCTTTCGGCCAGCTCTTTAGCCACTTTGCAGAAGTAAGCATAACTATGCCTTTTACCGCTAAACCGCTCGGATAACTCTTCATAAAGGGCTTTGGGGAAATTCGGACTTTCCATCAAAGTCTTTAAAATAAAAAGAGTATTAAATTCCTTCTGGCTAAGTCCAATGGTTTCGATAGAAACCGGCTGCCTTTGCTTTTCCTCCATATAACTAACCTCCCTTACAGCAAAATCAGATCCCCGCTGTAAAAGTAACCTTTCACGTCTCTGTCAAAGCCAACCTCATAGCATTCCTTCCCCTGAGAATTTGTTTTAGCGGAAAGGATAATGCCTTTTTTATTGCTGAAGTCTTTCAAATAATAAAAGTCCTCTGGATCCAGCGGTTCATTCTCCTGGACCTTTCTCACCTTCACGTCATCCCCTATTTGATACACCATATCTTCCTTCGAAAGAGGGGAGACTTCCTCGCTCTCAAATAACGTCAGCTGTTCCATTAAAAACATCACCTTCTATCATAACTATAAACTATTTTCAAATTCAGCAAACCTCGTTAGAGTATTCTTCTACACTGTATGCCGCTTATCCTCCCTTCTCCCGCTTTTTTTACCTTGAACAGCCCGTTTTTTCATTTAATTTTTCCGAATCCATTCCATATATTCGATTCATTACATTTATCGGACTCATTGAATTATTCAATTTTCTCGGATCCATTCCATCCCTTCGATACATCCAATCCTTCGGATCCATTTTCTCGGAAGAATGGGTGGGGGTTTGTCGCGCGTCGCAAGCGGAACCTGCAGCGAGTCCGAAAAAAAAGCTCTCCCCCTATTCAAAGTCAAAAGCGGGCGGTTTAAGAGGACCGACGGGCCAACGAACAGTAAAAAACTGGATATAAAGAGTATATAAGCGGGAGAGGAGCGGATCTGGAGCATGCTGAAGGAAGGAATACTCTAGCGAGGTCTGCTGTTAAGTACACAATGTATTTTATGTGGCCAGCTGCTGTTCCCATCCGATTACATTCAGGCCGTTTCTTCAGTAGAAACATATAAATGCTCCCATTCTTTTCTTATATCAAGGCAATGGTAATGATAATCTAGTCGAATAATTTCAGTTTGATGTAAAATTTTTAGAAACGTTAAAAATTCACTAAGGTGGTAATTCAATACATGAGCTTTACCCAACCTTGCTGCAATTAGACTGCCTGGTATATTGTGAGTGGCATCCGACAACTTCCCAATAACAGCAAGGTGAAAATGTAGATTTGACTTGCTCATATTTTCTGTTTTAATTGTTGAGATATTTCTAACGAAGCAACAATATAAATATAAGACATCAGCTGCCAGCCTTTCTATTTCCTCTGGTGTATATGATTCTAAGTTTTCTTGAACTACCTCTTGCAACTGAAAATATTTATTACTTTCATCGTAAAAATATTCCTTAAAATCTATATTAGTTTCTTTAGTTGTTCCTATACTTTTTAATCCATCTTCCTTTGTAAATGTATACTTCCGTTTCCGTAACCACCCTAACATTATTACTTCCCCCTAATCCAATTATGAAAGCTGTTGCTACACTTTTCTCAAATAAGCTTGCAATTAATAAGATATTCTATCTTTTATAAAGGACAATTTTAAAGTGAGTGGAGTGATTTCTTAATTTTTTTTCGAATATCTTCATTACTTTCTCCTTATCTAGGCCACCGGTCCCAGTGCCCAATAGAGGGATTGTCGAAGATTGAATCCCTTTTTCAACACAAAAGGCACAAATGTTATTTAGGCATTTTTCAATCGTTAAGATATCTGCTTTTTGCCCGGGTTTTAGCATCGTTACTGCATGCAGTACACCTTCTTTAAACCCCAATCTTCCTGAGCCAGTAATATAAATATCTCCCAGGCAGATCTTTCTTGACCTGCAAATAATTTTAGCCTCCCTCTCAATTGAGTGATCATTATAGTGGATTGTATCTGCAACACCTTTTAGTGGAACATATCGACCGAAAATCCCACCCATCCATCCTTTGCCGTTAGCAGCATTGATTAACAGATCAGATTTATAATCTAATAAATTTCCATGGAGCTGTTCGATCATGGCAATTCATTCCCCTTATTAAAATATTTTTCAAGCTAGAAAAGACTTCATTGCCATTCCCCTCTATGCCTTAAAAAACAAAAAAGCACCTGATTCATAGGTCATCCCTATGGATCAAGTGCTTCTTGATATTTCAATATTAACAGAATTTGGACATTGAGTATATGTATTTTTTGCTACTATTTTATTTTTCTTTCATACTTTAGGCTTCCCAAATGGAGCAAGTATTCTCGTGCTCTTTCATAACTCATTCCCTTGTCCTCAAGGTAATTCATTGAATCGAATTTATTTCTTCCCACACCATCTATTACATAAATCTCTTCGTAGATACCTTTTTCACAATGTAAATACCAGTAGTCCCCTTCATTAGGCGTTCTATTTCTTTCCTTCATTTTTTCATAACTTAAAAACAATAGCACCACTATTACAAATGAAGCAATCAACGATATAATGAATCCAATGATTGAGAAATTCATCGCATACCATAAGAAGACCAACACTACGAAATAGATTAATATATAATCATGTAGCATTGTTTGGGGATAGTTAGCTTTCCAGCCGGCCATTATTTTATACCTTCCATTCTTTGCTTAATTTTTTTTAGCTTTTACGAATATTTAACAAATCATTACCAAACTCAATTAAATGGATTAATGAAGTTATCCTGGCATCATGAATCAGCCCTTCTTGAACTAGTACTTTTTCTAAGTTTGTCGAAAATGCAATAAATTCATTAATATACTGTAGGAGCAGCTGCTTATCGTGGAAATTGTGACGATCTGGGATATTTTCTAAAACATCATTGACAGCAAAAATAATGGTTCTATACAATTGGGGATTTTCATCTATTAAAAAACTGTGGCTAAAACCTTTGATGCTTATAATACCATGTCTAATAATTTCTAATCCTACACTTTGTAGGTAGGAGAGGTCCTTATCTTTAAAGAGCTCTTCGTTCTCTTGGGGATGATTTAGCAACATATTATGATATTTATTGTTTAGTTTAATATTCATTCTTCCACCCTTTCATTTGGTATAAAAAAAGAAATTAGCCTACCAAATAAATTTCAACATGCTCAAATTTTGCATTAGGGGGTGCGAACTCCTTTTTAAATTCTTTTTCATTAATACAAATTGCTTTATAACAATTGTTCGATGAACCAATAATTAATTTGTGTAACTTAACTGCGTTATTATAATTTTTCTTCATATAAGATTCCCCTTACTTAATGGCTTTCACCACCACCTATAATTAGGATGTCGCTATTTGGTACTCATATTTTTTTATATTCCTCATATTGATTGTTTAAGAATTCCTTAAGCGTAATGAGAATTTTTTCTGCATAAAGTTCACTTTCAACTTCTGATTTGAAATAATCTTTTCTTTTTTTTAATGAATTCATCTTTATGACCCCATCCTTAGTCAAATGAGTTTGCACTAACCCTAAGGTCAATGTTTCTAAAATGAAAGCGTCAGATGTAGTTATCACTTGCTTCGTCATGTACATCTGAAGGTTAGTTTTATACATAGGTTTGAAAATGGAGCCTTCGTTTTCTTCTTTAAATTCATACACCAATAAATATTTTTCTTCTTTCAACACAGCTGACAATCTCTTTTTAAAAATTGGATCACCAAAGCTAATAAATGTTTCGATGAAGTAGGGCTTTGTTTTTGAAGCATCTACCCCTGGATTTACATGTACCTCAAATGGGGACCTTTCTGGGAATAGTGACTTTGAGTGTGCTTTTAAAGTTTCCTTAGCAAGTCTTTTGACATTATTAAGCGGCAACTGAATCATCCCTTTGCAAATTTATATAAATATTAATTTCTGTTCCACTCTTTACAGCTACTATTCTGGAACACTATAAAAAAGAATCTAAAAATATTTTGATGCTTTTATCATCTTACTCCCTCTGTTCTTCTACCCTGTTATTACTAATAAACTTTTTATAAATTTGGAAGTTTAGGGCCAAAGAGTCAGTGTGATAATCCATCCACTTATACTCTTCTTCAATTCTGTATACTTCTTTACCATACAAAAGGGACAAACATCTTGACACAATTCTCTTTGGTAACCTCGATGAAATCTATTACAAGACGAACAATCATAAATGAAATTTAGCCTTTTAACTGGAAAATGATTTTTCCTATTCATGTATTGTATCCGCAGCACAATATCCTTTAAAATCCCCTTATATTTATAGCAATAATATCATCAATCAACACTAACAAACTTAGTTATTTCCTCACCTTCAAATCTAACCAGATACTCTTTCCCATCATAAATCACTTGATAATCACTGGACGAAAAGCTCTTTCGTTCAAGTATCAGCTCAGATGTTTCCGCTTTTAAATAATCAGCAACTAAAGCTTCTTTTTTAGTTGTTTCATGAGAAATATCTTTTGACATATTATTCATTGTATTAATTAGAGCACGACCCACAAATATAAGGATTAATAATAAACACATAACTGTAAGAGTAGTATAAAGTGTATCCCTACTAATGTTTAGATTAAATTTCATCTTATTCGCTCCTAAAATTTGACTTCTGTTCCTAACTTCTCTATTTTCATCAGTCAGTTTCATGTAATTTTGTTTTTGATTTTCAACGAATTTCTCTAGGGTAAATACCATTTGATTCATTATATTGTTAGCATCTTCTTTACTTTTGAATGAACGAACAATCACATCACTTATAGAATTATCCTTTTCCATCTCAATTCGAAATAAGTGAGTAAATTCTAAAAGTGGTTTCTCAATCTGAAGCAGGTTGGAATGATAATCCACTATCTTAACTTTATATCGGGAAGAAGATAGAAATCTTTGATTAATAAAAATTGCATATTTTATACTAGTAATCCGTAGTCTTTCGTAAAAGTCCTTATTGGGGTATAGTCAGGAAAATGCGGATTTACAACGTTAAGGAAGTTCCAATATAAAAAGCCCAATTTCTCGGTATAACGCAAAAGAAATTGGGCTTTTGGGTATTCCTAAAATGAGAACTCAATCTTTATTAAACTCCACTAATATCAGTTTCAATATGTTGATTTCCTAAAAGTAATACCATAATTCGATCAAATAGTTCTCTGGAGGAGACAGCTCTCAATTTGCTTTTTCGACGAAAAGGCAGAACCCTTTAAAGAATTCTGTTGCCAGGAACTAATACTACTATAGAGCTAGCAATAAAATTGACTAATGTTTTATTCATGTTCTCCTTCCAATCAACAGTTCTATGAAATAGGAAATGTCAAACTTTTAATACATTTCCTATTCTAAAATGAGAGCATTCCCTTTTCAGTTAGTAGTTCACTTTTTGATCTAATAAACTCATATGTCTCATTACCATATAATTCTTTTATAAATCGTTTTTCTTGTTCGTAAGCAGGAACGTATTCATCTAAAACAAACACACCATCAGGAAGTGATGCTTTACTATATTCGCTCTGTGGTTTCCTAGTATCCATGATGAGTTTACGATGATTTTTGTTCAAACAGATATAGTTCAAATCAAACTTATTCCATCTGCTGAAACCTTTATTATCATTAACTGTTGATAAAATAACTTCATCATTTTCAGTTAGTTTTACGACATCAAGTACTGTATTATCATCAGCACCAAAAACAAAATCACTATTATCTGATAACTTTACTATATCTAAAGGATACATCATACAACCCTTGGGTTTTAGTTTTGTGTAGTTTATATTGTTCTTTATTGCATAACCATGAATTGCACAACCATGTGAGCCTTTTTCACCTATTTTAATTGAAAATATACACTTCCCACAATGCTCTATAAAGCTTCCGTTTTTATCTAATATCCCGTTTTCACTATAATATTTTTTTGATTTAAAATAGTCGGAATTTGATTGAGTTTCTTTAAAAATATTATCTACGTGGTTGTATACCTTATTAATATCTTCCTTAGTTGGGGGATAGGGAGAGCCATCACAACAAAGTGAAAAATGCGCTAAGTGACAATTCATACAATCTAGATTAACGGGTCTGCTTAGAGATTTAATATCAAAAAGATTCCCCATAAATTCAAATACACTAATATTGTAATTTTGTGAGATGTATTTATCTAAGTTCTCTTTTAAAACAGTTGCCATTGGAAAGTTAATGTAAGCATACTCCCTCGCTTTTTTATTTGATAATATACTAAACCCTCCTCTCTTTTTCAAATAGATTTAATAAAATAATTATAAAACAACAAAATAAATAATTACAATATTTTAAATTAATAGAAAATATTCGAAATTTAAAACAGAATATTGTATTATAATTCTGAATTTGGAAAAAGGAGGTGGGCTGATGTCTAAAATCAATGAAAACATAAAGCTATTCTCAAAGAACCATTTTAATGAAAAAGGAAGACGTGTTGTTGTCGTCCTAGTAATGCAATTACATGATGAAGGTAATAAAACAAGCGAGGAGTAAGCAGTGATTTGATTGGGGCAAGCCCCCTATTAAGTCATAAGGGGCTTGCCCCTAACCAGTAATTATCGAAAGGGGTTGTAAAAATATTGAGTAGCGTTGTCTCAAAGAAAACAAACCTAACTTTTTTAAACAAAAGGGAAATTAACAGAAACATTGATGCTGTTATTGATTATCATTTTGGGGAAGGTACTAGTAGCGGAATTCCTGATAATGAAAAAAAAGGATACTTTATTCAAACATTAAACGCCCTTCAACAATCACAGATTCCTTTTGAATTGGATAATATTAAGATAATTTTTGATAGCGATATTCTGTGTGAACATTTAATCAATAATTACTTAATAGAAAAAAAGGATACCTTAGATGATAAACATTTATTCAACGAAGAGGAACGCAGAGAAATTGTTTATAATGTTGAAAAAGCGTTAGATTTAATAAAATTACTCCATCCTGATCTCCACTACCTAATTAATAAACACATTGGAACCCTCTACTTTATTAAGAAAGAAGGATTTGGTGGGGGTTCTGTCTCTGGTTTATTAGGCTTAATATGGCTTAACCCCCCTAAGAGATGGACCGTGATCGACTATGCTGAAGCACTTTACCATGAATTTATTCATAATAGTTTATTCTTGGATGACATGGTCAATTGTATTTTCCCAGATCCCCTTTCTTGTGAGAATGAAGAAGCTCTTACTACGTCGACGATTTTAAAAAAGAAGCGGCCATTAGACAAATCTTTCCACGCTGCTAATGTATCTATTGGAATAATGCATATGTACCATTTGTTAAGCGATAAAAAGAAATCTAGAATGTACGAAGAAGATCTGAAACGTACTATCGTAGAAATGAATGATAAAACTCAATTCTTAGGAGAACGTGGACTAGAAATACTTAAAGAAATGAATCACTTTATCAATACTTATGATTTCGATAGTATTACACTATCTCTAAGCGGTAAATGATTACTTGAAAACTATGCTTGCAGAGAACTTTTTTCTGCAAGCATATATTCCGTGCTGTCAATCTATTACAGAAAAAAATTTAAAAGGATCAATGGAAAGAAAGGTGTTTATTGAATGGAATTAAGCATTCTTGATTTGGCTACTCTCGCTGTAGGGAAAACAGCAAAGGATGTTTTAGAGGATTCCACCAGATTGGCAAAGGCCGGAGAAGAATTTGGTTATACAAGATTTTGGATCGCTGAACATCATAATATATCTGCGCTCTGTTGCCCATCACCTGAAGTTATGCTCGGATACATTGGTGCTAATACTGAAACTATCCGTCTTGGTTCTGGAGCTACACTTCTCCCCTACTATAAACCTTATAAAATAGCTGAAACATTTAATTTGCTTTCATCTCTATTTCCTAACCGAATAGATTTAGGAGTAGGAAGAGGTCCTGGAGGCTCTCCAGAAGCGAAGTTAGCTCTTTCGGATAATTTTTCGGAGCAAGCAAAAAAATTTCCCGATACTGTGAAAGAGCTTAAAGACTTTCTTGATAATAGTTTCCCACATAAACACCCGTATTCGACTATAAATGCTTATCCAATCCCATCAGTTCCTCCACAATTATGGATTCTAGGAACTTCTTTAGAAAGCGCGAGGCTTGCAGCATTATACGGGGTCCCTTATGCATTTGGTCACTTTTTAAGTGCAAACAAAAGCTCAGAAATCATGAATTATTATCATAATAATTTAAAAGGTAAAGAAAGCGGCATTAAACCGAAAACAATTTTTGCTGTTTTTGTGATTTGTGCAGAGACAAATGAACGCGCCCAGGAGCTTGCAAGAAGTGCTTTATTATGGGAGGTACAATTATCAACAGGCATTGGCGATAAAGGACTTCCGTCTTTTATAGAGTCAAACGGCTATACTTTTAGTCGACAAGAGATGGAATTAATAAGAAACTTTAAGAATAAAATGATAATAGGATCACCAACAGAAGTGAAAAAAAAACTAATAGATATACAAAATACATATAAAGTAGATGAAATTATGATCTTAACTAATACTTTCTGTTTTGAAGATAGGATAAAATCATATAAGTTAATTGCAAAAGAAGTGTTTTCCGTGTAATTATTACATAGCCGAATTTAATTTTTTTCAAAGGAGAAGAATAGAGTAGAGGTGATTAAAATATGTAATCCTAATAAATAGTACTCAAATTATATGTAAAGGAGTATATTTTTTGCAAATAAAAACATCTTTCCGTTTTTTATGGATAGGCCAGTCAATTGCAAATTTAGGAGACATATTATATATAGTAAGCATAATTTCAATAGTGTACGAAATCACTGGGTCTGCATTTTATATGGCTCTATTTCCTTTTGTTAATACAGTTTCAAGGTTTATTAGTGGTTTTATTGCTCCTATTCTTTTAGAAAGATATAGAACGAAGCCACTTTTGGCATTTTCACAGTTTGGTAAAACAATCATTGTATTAATGCTCACAGTAAATTCAATCTATCTTTTTTCAATAGATAATATAATTTTCACCTTTGTATTTGTAATGTTTATTTCATTTCTAGATGGGTGGGCTAGCCCTGCTAGAGATTCATTGATTCCCAGGTATTTCGATTCAGAGGAGAAATTGGTTAAAGTAAATAGTTTTCTTTCTATAGTCGATCAGACAATCACTTTAGGAGGATGGCCAGCAGCTGGTATTTTAATCACTCTATTAGGATCAGGTAATCTACTAATTATAACAACTATATTATTCGTTATTTCAACCATTTTTATGTTTTTAATTAAGGATTTAGATAGAATTGAGGATGAACTCAATAAAGACGAACAAGAATCAGAAAAAATGACAAAGAAGGTTTTGCTGGAAGGATGGAATACAATATGGAAGACACCTTCTTTAAGAACAATTACGATTGTAGAATTTACGGAATCCATAGCAAATGTGGTATGGGTTGCAGCTATTCTGTATATCTATGTTGAAGAAGTTCTACAGGTTAGTGAAAATTGGTGGGGATATATCAATTCAAGCTTTTTTGCTGGTTTAATGATCGCTGGTTTTATTAGTTTAAAGTGGTCACAAACAATAACTAATAATTTGAGATTTGTAATCATTAGTGGAGCATTTCTTACCAGTATTACTACACTTATTTTTGGATTAATTTCAACTCCTTGGCTCGCACTTGTCATTTCCCTTTTTTTCGGTTTTGGTAGTCAAATTAAGGGAGTTGCTCAACAAACTATAGTCCAAACGAGTGTTAATTCAAAATTATTATCAAAGGTATACTCTGCACAGGATAGTATCGTCTTTGGAACATTTGGTGTTTCAACTATTTTATTTGGGATATTTGCTGATCAATTTGGTGTGAGATTTACATTTTTATTAGCTGCATTTCTACTTTTCGCTTCAGCCTTTTTTGTCTCAATAAATCAAAAAACACTAAAACATATTAAAAGTGGGGAAATAAATAAGTGATTTGATAATTGAAATAAAGAGCCTATGTCAAAGATTTTAATATTCAATTTGACATAGGCTTTTATATTTTATTATTTTATCAAAATGCACACTTCCTCTTACAAGCTAATATTACCTTGCCCATTATTGGACTAAAGATCAACTAATTGTCCGGATCTGATAGCTTTCTGTATAATGAAGCTCTTGATACATTTGTGATTTCACAAATTTGATTTACAGTCATATTCCCTTCCTTATACAGCTTTACTGCATAATTCATTCCTGCGTGATTTTTATGATACTTCTTTAACCGACCTTTAAATTTTCCTTCTTTCTTAGCCAACTCAATCCCTTCACGTTGTCGCATACGAATAAGATCTCGCTCTAATTGGTTAACACCAGCCATTACCGTAATTAAGAATTGGCTGTATGGATTATCTTCTGATAAATCTAGCCATGTATCTTTTAGTGATTTTAAGCTTCCCTTTTTACCTCGTATGTTATCGATTAATTCAAATAGATCTTGTGTACTACGAGTGATTCGAGTTAAGTCTGTAACATAAATGATGTCATCTTTCTGTAAATTCCCTAACATTCTTTGAAGTTGCTCGCGATCCTTTGTTGCTCCTGAAACTTTCTCTTCATAAATAATATCCATTCCGATCTCGTTCAGCTGCTGAAATTGCCTTGAAGTATTTTGGCTAGTCGAACTGACACGTATATAACCGATCTTTCGCAAAAATACCACCTCACTTTTGAGACAAGTCTTGTGAGACACTCTTAACTATGATTCTATCAGTCTACTTCACTTGTATCAATAGAGTACACTCTATTGATATATAATTGAAGTAATAAATTAAAAAAAACAGAAATGAGATGATGCTAAATGAAAATTGCGAGAGGTAGGGAATTACTTACACCCGAACAGAGACAGGCTCTTATGCAAACTCCTGAAGATGAGTGGGTGCTAGGAACCTACTACACCTTTTCCAAACGAGATTTAGAAATTATAAATAAACGAAGAAGAGAAGAAAACCGGTTAGGGTTCGCCGTTCAATTAGCCGTTCTTCGGTATCCCGGTTGGCCGTACACACATATCAAAAGCATCCCAGATTCGGTCATACATTATATATCAAAACAAATCGGTGCCAGTCCACCTTCACTTAGTCTTTATCCTCAAAGAGAAAATACACTTTGGGATCATTTGAAAGAAATTCGAAGTGAACACAATTTTGTAACTTTTACCCTAAAAGAATACCGAATGACATTTAAGCATCTTCATCAATTAGCTTTGGAAAATGGCGATGCCATTCATCTACTACATGAATGTATCGACTTTCTAAGAAAAAACAAAATCATACTGCCTGCTATCACTACACTTGAGAGAATGGTGTGGGAGGCAAGAACAATGGCTGAAAAAAAGCTATTTAATACAGTTAGTCAGTCTCTAGCAAATGAGCAAAAAGTAAAACTTGAAGAGATCATTACTTCGCAGCATCCATCCGAGTCCAATAAAACGATATTGGGTTGGTTAAAGGAACCACCGGGTCATCCTTCACCCGAAACATTTCTCAAAGTAATAGAACGACTCGAATACATACGGGGAATAGAATTAGAGACGGTAAAAATTAGTCATTTGCATCGCAATCGCCTGTTACAGCTATCTCGTTTAGGTTCAAGATATGAGCCTTATGCATTTCGAGACTTTCAAGAAAATAAACGATATTCGATATTAACCGTCTTTTTATTACATCTTACTCAGGAGCTAACGGACAAAGCTTTTGAAATACATGACAGACAAATACTTAGTCTGTTATCAAAAGGCCGTAAGGCTCAAGAGGAAAATCAAAAACAAAACGGTAAAAAGCTAAATGAGAAAGTTATACACTTTACGAACATTGGACAAGCTTTAATCAAAGCAAAACAGGAAAATTTAGACGTTTTTGAGGTTTTAGAATCCGTTATTGAATGGAATTCTTTTGTCTCTTCGGTGGAAGAAGCTCAAGAGCTTGCACGTCCTGCTGACTATGATTATTTAGACTTATTGCAAAAACGATTTTATTCACTTAGAAAATATACGCCTACGCTATTAAGGGTATTGGAATTTCATTCTACAAAGGCAAATGAGCCTCTTTTACAAGCTGTTAAGATTATCCGAGGAATGAACGAATCCGGAAAGCGAAAAGTGCCTGATGACTCGCCTGTGGATTTTATTTCAAAACGCTGGAAAAAGCATTTATACGAGGATGATGGTACAACAATCAATCGTCATTACTATGAAATGGCTGTTTTAACAGAACTTCGGGAGCATGTACGGGCAGGAGATGTTTCCATTGTTGGCAGCAGACAGTATAGAGATTTTGAGGAATATTTGTTTTCAGAAGATACATGGAACCAAACGAAGGAAAATATGAGATTATCAGTTAGTTTATCATTCGAAGATTATATGATGGAGAGAGCCAGCAACCTTAACGAAAGGTTAAGGTGGTTAGCTTCCAATTTCAACAAGTTAGACGGAGTTTCTCTTGAAAAAGGAAAGCTGTCACTTGCACGCTTAGAAAAAGATGTTCCAGAAGAAGCAAAAAAGTTTAGTTCAAGCCTTTATCAAATGCTGCCAAGAATAAAATTAACTGATTTACTCATGGATGTTGCTCATATAACAGGATTTCATGAGCAATTCACTCATGCTTCCAATAATCGAAAACCTGATAAAGAAGAAACAACCATTATCATGGCCGCCCTTTTAGGAATGGGAATGAATATAGGCTTGAGCAAGATGGCTGAAGCAACACCCGAACTTACATATAAACAATTAGCCAATGTAACTCAATGGCGCATGTATGAAGATGCCATGAATAAAGCCCAAGCTGTATTAGTAAATTTTCATCACAAATTACAATTATCTTCCCATTGGGGAGACGGTACAACATCCTCGTCAGATGGTATGAGAATGCAGCTGGGTGTTTCGTCACTACATGCAGATTCAAACCCACATTACGGAACTGGAAAAGGAGCCACCATCTATCGATTTACAAGTGACCAATTCTCTTCTTACTACACAAAGATTATTCATACAAATTCAAGGGATGCGATTCATGTTTTGGATGGTTTGTTGCACCATGAGACGGATCTAAATATAGAAGAGCATTATACAGACACAGCTGGTTACACAGACCAAATATTCGGGCTGACTCATTTATTAGGATTTAAATTTGCTCCAAGAATAAGGGATTTATCGGACTCAAAATTATTTACAATAGATAAAGCAAGGGAGTATCCAAAACTAGAAGCCATTTTACGTGGACAAATAAATACAAAGACCATCAAAGAAAATTATGGGGATGTTTTGCGATTAGCTCATTCTATAAGGGAAGGAACGGTTTCAGCATCCCTCATTATGGGGAAACTAGGTTCCTATTCAAGACAAAACAGCTTAGCCACAGCCTTACGTGAGATGGGCCGAATAGAAAAAACGATCTTTATTCTTAATTACATTTCAGATGAATCTCTAAGAAGAAAAATACAAAGAGGATTGAATAAAGGAGAAGCCATGAATGGGTTGGCAAGAGCTATTTTCTTCGGAAAACAAGGAGAGCTTAGGGAACGAACCATACAGCATCAGCTTCAAAGGGCCAGTGCTTTAAACATAATTATCAATGCCATTAGTATCTGGAATACCTTACATCTAACAAAAGCAGTTGAATATCAAAAACAATCTGGTAGTTTTAATGAAGAATTATTGCACCATATGTCGCCTCTAGGTTGGGAACATATTAATTTGCTAGGAGAATACCATTTTAATTCCGAGAAAATGGTCTCGTTAGATTCTTTAAGACCATTGAAACTTTCTTAACGTTGTTAAAAATAGGGGAATTGTCTCGGAATTGTGCTTAACGTTGTAAATCCGCATTTTCCTGACGGTACCCCTTATTGTTTGAACTAATTTTTATAAAAATTCTATAGGGTTCCTCCTGGTTGTTAAATGTCTGAATCTCTCCAATAATCTTTGCTTCTGTGATCATAAGGTTTGCTTTCCTTTCACGTAACTGGTAAATAAAAATTGTTGTTTATTGTTCCAATATCTTGAACCTATAATCTCCTGAACAATTTTATTTTTTAATTCCATCACAGACTAGTTACAGCAACACCTGAAGTGGAATTATAAAAATCATCATGCAGCAAATAAACATCACCGTATATGTGATATAAAGATTTATACTCTTCTCTACTCAGTTGATGAGTCAATAGCTTCTTTAAATGATCCATGCATAAATTCCATGTTATATCATCGTTAAATGGATCCAATTCTGAAGCTTCTAATGCCGCTTCAGAGCAACAATCACAAGTTTTATCTAATTTGCTGCTACTTATTTGAGGAGCTGTTTCCTTTAGTGTGATCAACCGCTCGTCACTTGCAAATATTGTTGCATGATTAAAACAAAGGTTCAGCCTGTCTTCTCCATCATTTATTGAAATTAACATCAATTCATTGACACAGTTCTTTTCCATGCATTTCATTGACATCTTGATTCTCCTCCTCTTGATTTGAAGCTTACTTCCTTTTATTTCTTTTAAGTATCTTATAATTTTTATGTGCCACAACGGTGTTTGAGCTCTCCAAACCTAATAGAAACGCATCAGTTGCTGATATATGGTAGAAAAATTAACCTCAAATTCCTTCAATTTCATTTCCTCTGCGGGAGAATAGTATAGAGTCACCTTTACTTGCATGCCTAATTGCCATTTATTTGACCTCCTTTTAAGGGTATAATGTCTTAATTTCAGCAGAAGCGCAAAAAAGCACCAATAAGCCTTAACAGCTAATTGGTGCTTCCAATTTGTTTTCCCGTATAATTTCCAAATCAATTATACCATAATTTTCATAATGAAAAAAGATTTCTTGGTATTTTTTTCTATTCAACTATGTGTATTCCAAAGAGTAAAGGATGAAAGAATCTATTCAATTTGTTGAAAGGCTATTCCTGTTTCAGGGTCATAAAAATCATCATGTAATAAATAGACATCACCATATTGGTTATAAAGCTGGTGAAATTCTTTTGGGCTTAATGAATGTGTCAGCAGCTTTTTCAAATGGGTTTCACAAAGCGTCCACTGCGTATTCTCGGTCGGGAGATGTTCAATCATGTTAATGGCTAGGTTATTGCAACAGCTACAATCAGCCTGTTCCTTTAACTCACTCTTAAGCGGATATCCTTTTTTATAAGTTAATTTTGATTCGTTTAAGGCGTACATTATGGAGTGAACTCCACAAAGAACTTTCACGGTTTGTCCGTCATTGATTTCTTGCACTAACCCACCAAATTGACAGTCTTTCTCCATACAGGTCTTAGTCATCACTATTATCCTCCCTATATTCTTAATATTTTGTAGAACTACAACCATTATCATCAAGGGCAATCGTTCCAGCAAAAAGCCGGCCAAAAGAAAAAAGAGCATAAAAACAATGCTCTTTAAGGTAAATACCGTTACTATCCGTATTTTTATATTTTCATAACAAGATGCTTTAAACTGATTCTCCCCTAGTATCAAGAAAGTTTTTGATTACATGAACTATTTTTTTCCTGACTCTTTTAGATATTTCTCAACCTCATGATTTATATCCCTCGCTAACTGCTCCTGGTTAGCAGGTATATATATACCTTGTCCAGATACCAATCGGCGCTCTTCTAATTGATTAGATTTTTTCTTTGGTTTGCTGCTAAGCGAATATGTTATCGCTATTGCAGCAATTGTTAAGAATAAACCCGCTCCCGCCATATAAGACTGAAATGTTGTAAAATCATTTTTTAGATCTTGCAACCCAAGTCCCGCAGTTTGTACTGCAAACTCATCTTGTACCAACTTATCTAACAAGGATTCCTTATTTTCAATTAAGGCTGCTTGCTTCTTGCTATCAAGGCCTCCTATTTCCTTGTTAAGCAAATATTTTTCTTGTTGAAGCCTTAATAACGATTCCTGATTAGACTGTAACTGCTTGTCCAATTCACTCCCCATATGGGTACTGTAAAAACTGATTAATAAGAAAACAAAGGCAATTGATCCCCATATCCATCCAAAGATTGATTTTCTCATAAGAATTGATTCCTCCTTTACATTAAACGATTTAAATCACTAAGTGTTTTTATTATTATCTGTCCGATTAAAGTATTCTGACATTTATATACTACATATCGGCATTTTTATTAATCTCTCTAACAGAGAGAATTTCATTTGAAACAAAATCCGTTGCTCTTGTTTCTCCTTCTGGCCATAGAATGACAAAAATAGTTCCATCACTCTCATCACACCAAAACCCTCTTACTTCGTAAGTTCTTGTTTCTTCTCCCTCAATTTTAATTTCATAGCATTTTCCTTCCTGCAGTTGCTCCCATGGCTGAACTTTTCTTTTAGTACTCTTTAAATGTTTTGAAGGATTAAATTGAGGGTTGTTTACAAATGGATTAAAGTCCATGTTTTCACCTCCTAAAAAATAAAAAAGCCCTATACCGGCTAATTAATGCTTTAAGCAGCAAAAATTCACCAATATAGGGCGTATTAAATAAAATGGGAAAGTCCTTCTCGCATGAGTGGGATAATAATAAAAACTAGACGTATATATTTATTATATAGAAAATCCTTCCATGGATACAAGCGATTTCTCTGCTAAGTACTGAAACGTTGCTACACCAATTCAAACAATTTTAAGAAATAAATAACTGTATTCAAAATTTGTTCCTCTGATTCCGTATACGGTATATCAACTACAGGTAATCCTAACGACCAACAAAACTCCCTTTTGATTCTATCCCGCTTCATTCTCTCTCTAGACCCCTTAAAACCTCCAAAGTATTCTGATCTCATATATTTATAATGCTGTATCCCATTGAATTCTATAGCAAACAGCGGAAAGTTATTTTGACATATTACAAAATCCAGCCGGAAGTCTCTATCACAACCAAATCGCTTCATAGACACTTCTTTGATAAATTCAATTTTTTGAGATGCCAGTAAATTTGTTATAAACTTGGCTCCATTTGACTCCTTGATTTTCTTTCTACAATGGCTACAAGTTTCACCTCGCTTAACTTTGATTGGTTCAATTACCCACTCATGACCTCTGCTGCATAAGTGTAGTCCTTTTCGTCTCATAGCTTTATACGGACCAACAAACCGAATATCTTCTCTATTCTCTGAAAGGAAGTTTATGTATTTTTGATGGTTTGGAGAGATTGTTTCATTTAGGCCTGTCCTCCAGGTGTCGGTACACCTAATATAAGTATTGCTGCCTTCTTCATTCTTAACTATGAATGCTTTAACTAACTTATTCGTCAATTCTTCTTCCAACCTATCAACATATTCCTGGTATTTTTCTATTTCTGCAGGTTCTTTGGACTTCTTTTTATAAATATGAACACAATTATAAGTATCTTTCACATAGAAGATAATTTTCCCTTCAAACTTCATAGTTGGGACCACCTTTTTTATACATGAAAATAGTAATATATTCCTTCTATTAAAATATATCAAATCAAAGAGGTCGAATAATATCTTAATGATATTTGAAACTCTCGTTTAAAATTAGTTAAATTATTTTATAAGAGAAGCGATAATCCATAAAGGACTATCGCTCTTTTTAAATTTCTTTCTTCTCTGTAATTCTACGTTTAATTAATGTAATAAATATAATTGAATTAACGATAACCGGGACACTTAAAATGAAAAAGAGAGTCCTATTGATACCTAAAACTACAAAAATCAAAAAAACTATTCCAGCAATTAAAAAGCAAACCGCATTAAGTTTAAGTAGTTGCTCATAATTCAACATTCATCACCCTTTGTATGAATTAGTGATTTGAAGATGTAACATATAAACATCAATAAATTCATTAAAGCCTAAATTCTTATTAAACTAAATTACCGCGTTAGTATAAATACAGAAATTCACATATTCTATTAATGAGGCCCTTCAAAAAATTGAAGGGCCCTAAAATTTTTATTCCGCTAAATTAAGAAAATAATTCCGGAAAATTAAGAACAAATTCCGGCTATTAAAGAAAAAATAACATCTTGTGCTAACCCTTATTGGTTTCTATGAAAATTAAGGGCTTCATAAATATTTGAATCTATTGTCACATCATATAGGCCTTCAGCGAAAACCTTCTCTGAACCAGCATCATGAACGGACTTAAATTCAAAGTAATATTGCCCCTCCGGAATGTATGCAAAGTCTTCTCGCCACAACTCCGCTTCCCATATAGTTCCAACTCCATTAACTTTTGTAAATAAAGAAGTTGGAATTTCAACAGGGCCGATAGAACCTCCAAAATCAACAGTTCCAGACACCGACTCTGCAGGAGATGTAGTGAGACGAATTAAGAATTTCTCACCAGCATAAAAGAGCTTGAATGGTCGATTATTTTTAATCCGTATTTCTTCCCACTCAGGAGTGTGATAAACAAGCGGCTCTAAAACAGGATTCACAAAAACATACTGTGTAACAATCTCTGATTTAGCCCCTTCATTATCAGTAACAACCAAAGAAACTTTGTTTCTAAATGAGTTAGTTGGAAACTCTGGGTATTGCTGCGTACTTGATGTTACATTTCCGCTTAAATCCTCAAATGTCCAATTCCATGCTACAACCTCTCCATCGGGATCGTAACTGTTGTCAGGATTAAATTTGACAGTATCTCCATAGGTTAACTGTAAAGGACTCCATGTAAATGATGCTACTGGGATTTCATTTGGCGGCTTCTCCTTAACAGTAATAACCTGGACAGCAGGTACTTCACTTCTCAAGTTATCATTGTCATACACATGAAGCTGAGCCTTATAATCACCTTTAACTGCATTCGTGATTATTGGATTCTTAGCGCTAGAGGTAGTTTTTTGGCCAGCAGGATTTGTAATTTCCCACTCCCATTTCTCTACTGTACCATCCAAGTCAAATGATTTTGAAGGGTCGAGTGTAATAGTATCTCCTTCTACTGGCATTTTCGGTGACCAATCGATTAAAGCAAAAGGTTTTTGTTTTCCAATGATCACTTCAATTCTTACCATGCTTGTATCCGAAAGGGATGGTAAAGGAGCTGGAGGATCATCAAATACTGTCTGATACACGTCATATGTGCCAACACCATATTGACTAAAATCTGTAGGTGGCACCCCAGTTTCCCAGCTATTTATAATATTTCCATCCTCATCAACTTTGTTAATCTTCCAAGAATAATTTATCAATGGGTGCCCATCGATGTCATAGCTAGAATCTTTATACGTAGCTTCCTGGTTTAACCCCAACTGAATTGGATTTGGTGTAAGTGAAAAGACAGAAGTAGGCGGATTATTGTCTAAGATGACTTTAATATTCCGCTCATACAAATCCGAGCGCAAGCTAGGACCAGTTTTCGGAATATCATCAACGGTTAATCCCATTGTATAGGTGCCTTCTCCTAATCCCAACTCAGCGAAACTTTTCGGGAAAGTTGATAATGTTTTTAGAATGGTTGAAGAACCTTGTTTACGAATAGTAAATTGATAGTTCGTTAATGGGTCCCCATCCGGGTCATAACTTCTATCAACGATATTTAAAGGCTGGCTTCGATAAACTACATCCGGTGCATCAAACAAAGCAATTGGTTTTTGGTTCATGCCCATAGTGCTTATCCGCTTGGTTGTGCTGCCATATGCCCCATCAATATCTTTTACTTGGAGCGTTACATCATATATCTTATTTACTTGCAAATTGCTAGGTGGAGCACCATTGTACTTCACTCCATCCACCATATAAGACGTCCATTCGTACTCTACAATACCTTTATCATCTCGATTAAACTGATGTTCAGGGTCGTATGAAAGCTTGGGATCTAAATCCAACCTGTAGTTATCAGCCACATCAATTTTAAAAGTAAAGTCAGCAATTGGGCGCCGGTGAACATTTACCGTATATTCTCTAACGATTTCCTCATCCGACCATTTTTGATAATTATTAAAGCGATTATCACCAAAATGCACCGGGTTGTCCTTGGACCTTAGTTGAATTTTATAGGTACCGACCGCTTTCAATTGAAGTGGAGCACTTACCCAAAAATCACTTTGTGCAATTTTAGAATGTTGGTTATCAATCGTTCTGCCATTTACCTTTGTAGGATCATGAGAAAATTTCCACTCTCTTGCTAGCTCAGGATCATTCTCAAAATCTTCATATGTGACGCTATAATCAATTTCTTCACCTAAAAGGATTGTATGATTCTCACCAGGGTTTGTAACTAAATACTGCCCGATAATGTAATCCTTAATATCCTGTACATTTCTCCCTTTATAGAGGAAATCATATAGCGAGAACTTACCTAATGTTGCAGCAGTTGTGGTAAACCGATCAAAATTGGCACGATTTGAATTATAGGCAAAGTGCCAGAAGAAAGGATTATCCTGCCTCATTTTACTCACAATTGGATTTACCTGACTCGTATCATTCACCCATGTCCAACTTTGATTATCAAACCGAGAATAAACTACATCCGCATTATCTCGATAGGTTTGTGAAACAAAGTTGTCTTTCATTCTCGTTGGATCCGTTTGTTCTGTGGAATTACAACCTTGGTTGTAATAGTATTGAACTTCCCACACCTGATAAGGCTCTTGTTTTTCTAAATAATATGTGTAGGAGTGAACCCATTGATAACGAATAAACGTACAGCTATATACTGTATTATCAGCATTCCAGCTGCAAATTCGGCTATCACGTCCAACTGGATAAGCATCAGCTTCTGCTGCACTCGAGAATGACCCGCTTCCTACAACCGTATAATTGCTTGTATTTTGATAAGAACCGGTATGGACAGTATTTGTAATCGTATAACCCGGTGGCGGACTATAGGAGCCTCCAGGTGGTGAAGAAGAGTAATTTGAAACGGTATTCGATGCTGTAGTTTGGATAGTTCGGTAATAGGTCGACCAACCCCACTGTGGAATGCTTTTAATACATGTTCCATCATTGTCGTATAAGTGGTAAAAATCATTATCTATTACCACTCTGGCATCAATTCCCTTGGTCTTCAGATCTGTTTCTAGACTGGCAGCAAGACTTGCAATCTCATTTCTTTCCGAATAGTCATAGGTATAATACTTATGGTCATAATAACCACCACCATCATTATTCGATGTTCCACCAGGACGATTTCCTGTCATATGCTGCTGACTTGCTTTTGTCAAACCACCAATATCTAATACAAGGTCAACCTTACGATGTGTCTGCATTCCGAAATCAACAACCGGAGGAGTATTTGATACTTCCACTGCTTTATCTTTGTCGATTATGTTAAAGTTGGTTAGCTTTGTGTATTCTGAAACTCGATCGCCGCTATCAACTTTTTCGGTAACATCCCTACGATAATCACCATCGGTAATAAACCTCTGAATGGTTGGCTGTCCAAATCCTTCTACAACTTCTAAGCTAAAACGATAATGACCTACTCGATCAGTTTCGTAATAAACAGTTGTTTCATTTCCACTTGATATAACCTGACGAGAGGTATCCATCGCTGTTCCAAAAAGTCCATCATTATTGGTGTCATATTCCACATACCAAATTCTCTGTTTAATAAAGTCATCGTCTATAGAATTACTAAAATCTTTTAATTCTATAGTTGCCTTTTTGGTTGTACCATCTCTAAGTGCAACCTTTTGATCAACCGTAAACTTAGCTATCGGCTTCTCATCGGGCATGATAGTAATCTTTGTAGTGTAAGGCTCGCTGACTTCTGAATACTTATTGGTTACCGTTATCGTAACCTCATACTCACCTGCTTTTTTAAATAAAACATCTTTTATACCACCATCGGAAGTGTGCTCAATTTTAAAATCCCCCTGTGTGATTCCAGGAGTGACGGGTTTAAAATCCCAAGTAGTAAGATTATAGTTTATTGGTGCTACTCTAATCGCCTTAGTTGCTTTGTCAGAACCATGAGCATTAAAAGAAACTTTTCGGTTTTCTTTTAAGGTCCCATTAATTTCTAACATAGCAGTTGGAGTTGTTGGTAATATCTTAAACGACCTGGCATCAGTGTCAGAAGCCCCAGCATCATCCGTAACCTTCAAAGCAGCATCATGAGTTTCTTCAGCTGTAACACGTGGAAAATTCCTTGAAAAATTTGAAGGCGAGCCGTCTACTGTTAACTCTCTTGAAACAATCTCACCATCTGGATCCGTACTGTTATCTTGAAAAGTTACTGTTTCCGGCCAGTAATATTCTGGCTCCACAAATAAATTTGCAAGCGGAGGAAGATTTTCTTTTGGTTCCTCAGGTTCCACTGGAGGATCGGCTGCAACAACTTTAAGGGTTGCTGTTGCAGATAAGCTTCCATAATCCACTTTGACTGTTGATGTGCCCACTTTTTTACCTACAAACTTCCCTTTGGAAGAGGTAGATGCCAATGAAGTATCAGAAATAGACCAGGTACTTAGCTTGTCCAGCGTCTTATCGTATTCTTTCCCATCAAGCGCACTATATATAGCTTTATAAGTAGCTGTTTCTCCCACTTTAATGGTTTGTGTTGGAGGCTCAATCCTAAGACCTCTTGCATTTGGATCATCCATGATTTTAAAGTCATATTTATACCAAGGAGTGCCCCCATGCCCTAGACCGTCGTCACCCTGTACACGAAGTTTAGCTGTACGAAATCGATAGTAGTGCATATTTGGAATACCTAGAACATCATTATCACGAAAAGCATCATCATAATATTTCCAATGCTCTTTTTTCTCTATATTCCCTTCTTTAGCCCACCTGTTATCCTCACCAGCAACGCCACTAAAATAAAATGGATTACATCGATCTTCAGTCGGCAGTCCTCCATCACAGCCTGACTTTTCTTTTTGTACATCATAGGTTCGCATTTCGTAAACAGGATAACGTAGGATTGAGTGAATGATCTTCCCTTTAGGTGGAGTATATCCTGTTGGTGAGTCGTACCCAATACCACCTAAATCCACACCAGATGCACGGTTAGATTGCCAATTAGCTCTTAACTGGTTCGTGTCTGAACGAACAAAGTATCCATTTATAGATGTTTTATACCAACCAGCTTCATCATCATTAAGATGTGGATAAGACTTGGCTGCTGTCCCGATTTTACTCATTGGTGGATCTGTAGCATTTCCGATGAGAGTAAAAGAGTTTAATAGAAATATGAATAATAAGCCAAAAATACCTATTATACGATATCTTCTATACTTGAACATTCGTATTACTCCTCATGTAATATTTTCACTAGTCGCATTTTATTTTTTGCAGGTGTTTCATACTTAGCAAATTTAGGATTCATCTCAACAAAGTGTCCGCCGCCTACTGCATAATATCCTTTGCCGCTAATTTCTTTATAACCATAAATACGATACTGCTCGCCCATCTTCAAAGTCCGAGCCACGTTGAACTTACCATCCGTTTCCTTTAAAAGTGGAGTATCTTTTAACATGGTTAAACGGCCAATTTGGTTATGTTTTAATTCAGCAACACCCCATCTTACCTTGTCCAAAAGTGGAAAATAACGATTGACTTCATTAAAGACTTTTTGCTCCACATTGACATTTTCATAGAAGTAAGCCTTAACTTTCCAATACCCTGTTGCCATGTTAGGTGTATCTAAGTAGTAGACTCCTTTATTAACTACTTTATCAAGGTGAATACCTAATGCGATAAAACGTTCTCCTTTTTTATTAACTCCCGTATCTTGAAAACCAGAAGTATATTTAGGCCTAGGAAATTCAGGATTTTCATCATAAATAGCACTATAACGATCAAATGCCGCTAAGCCTTTAGCGTTCCCTGGGTCCAAAGCAGAATTAGAATCCATTAGAAAGAATCCTGAAGCCCTCTTTCGTTCAACATTTGCATATAAAGTATCTGAGCCACTTTTAGAATACTTATCTGTCATATACATTTTAAGTATTAAAGTACCTGTTCGATTGCCTAAGTCAATCTTATATTGGCTTTTGTTTAATCCGTATTCATCCACACCTGAAACATAATCAAGTGGTAGATCTACTGGTAACGGAGTAGCAAGAGCACTTGCTTCCACCTTATTAGGGTTTACTAGACCTGAGTTTTCAAATGGCATAACAGCTCCTAAACTTAATGCTGCCGTAACCGCTCCTACTAAAACAACTTTTTTCACAAATAACAACCTCCTAAAATATGGGCGATATAGGAAATTAGGTTTAAACACTTCCTTTCATTTCCTTTAAATTAAGTATAAAGGATTATTACAGAAAAGAAAAAAACACCACAATGCAGAGAATCCTCTGATTGCGGTGCTTCCGCTTTTCAAAATTATAGTTTCCCAATTTTACTCACAAAGTTTTACTACAATTATATTACTATTGTTCTCTCTCGCGTGAATAAAAATGGAAAGATGTATTAATACTTTAAATTATACCAAGAACCGATAGGAAAATCTAACCTTTTTTGTGAAAATCCCCTATTCTTCATTTACAAAATAGGGCTCACAATCTAACTTAAAATGAAAAATGCTGTTTGACTTACTTTAAATTATCTAATTGTTCATTGTAACAACCTTGCTAGATTGATAGAGATGGTCGACTTCGTAGCTGATTCTCTAAACATAAGTAGAATTTCATTTTTACATTTAGTTTTTTCTTTAAGACATTTTAGTAAATGATCATTTGTTGTAAGCTGCTCCCGTCTTTCTTCGTTAATATTTATTGCTAAAAAGATTCCTTTTTTGTATTGATATCTGTGAATGAATTGATCAATTTTCAATATATCCTTTATCATGTCTTCATAAGTCAGCTTTGGGTTAGCTTTGACTTCAATAATTAAGTCCTGATTATCAAATGTATCTGGTTCATGTATTAAGAAGTCAGGATAATATACTCCTTCGGTGCTTTGTATTCCGAATAATTGTTCAATTTCACTGCCTACTTGAGTTTTTCGGAGCTCAGCTTGCAAAATCACCTTCTCATCCAACTGGTTTTCTTCCATAATTTTGCGAAGTTGATGATAAAGCTCATAGCAAAAGACTCTCTCATGATGCATACTCAAATAAGGTATTAACTCTTCCCGCTTTGGATCTTTCGATTCAATTTCATGAGCATTCAGCATGGAATTGATCCAATCCTGATTTCCAAAATAAACTTCTTTAACATTATTAATTGCTTTTCGAAGAAATTTAATATAAGTAGGAATTTCCATGAATATACTTCCCCTTAATTTATTTTAATAATTAATCAAATCATTCTAGATAGGTTGGATCCAATCCTTTTTAAATTTATCGGTCATTAGAAGAAACTTCACATATTCCAAATAAAAAAACCTAAAAGTTGAGTTCCGATCAACCTTTCCTGTAGGTTAGGAACAAATTTAGAAAAAATCATGGATATTATAAGAGTCCATTTCGTAAGATTATAAAAAATTCGGTCCTAAAATTGATTTTAGAATTTCCTTTCAAGTTAGCATAAAAAGAAAAACGCTTTGCTCCTCAATGAAGCAAAGCATTGGCAACCATACAATAGCAGCTACCTTATTTCCTTCTTGATCCATTTGAAAACTGCCTCTTCCGAGATAAAGAGGCCCTTCAAAAAATTACTTAAAGGGTCTCGAGAATTTTAATTCCGGAAAATTATAAGATTCCGGATATTATTGAAAAATAACATAAATTTTGTATAGACTCTAGTGATTTCTGTGGAAATTAAGTTCTGAATACACATTACCCTGTATCTCGATTAAATAGTTTGCAGCAGCTTCTACTCTTGGATTGTCAACAGGATGTATAGATCCAAAATCAAACATGTATTGACCTTCTTCAATATAGATAAAATCCTCTCGCCACAATTCCGCTTCCCAAATATATTCAAATTCACCCTTACTGATCAGCTTAAATTTGGTGGAAGGAATATCTACTTTTCCAACTTCACCTCCAAAATGAACACTTCCCCATACACGTTGAGCTGGAGTTGAGGTTAATCTAATAATGAACTTCTCTCCTGCATGGAAGAGATTTACGTCAGAAGGGAAACCTTCATCCATCCACTTCCTATTCCACTCAGGTGTGTGAGTTACTAAAGCATCCAAAGCAGCAATATCGACCATAATTATCTCGGTAACAGCATCTTTTGAACCATTATTATCAGTTACTTCAAGCGTTACATCGTATCGCTCTGTCCTGGC
Organism: Cytobacillus sp. Bac17; assembly: GCF_024519925.1. Taxonomy (NCBI): domain Bacteria; kingdom Bacillati; phylum Bacillota; class Bacilli; order Caryophanales; family Bacillaceae; genus Cytobacillus; species Cytobacillus sp. Bac17. The sequence continues at coordinate 61,991 of NZ_JALJRC010000014.1, forward strand.
AATAAAGGTAGGCTTTTTTTGTGAGCTTGTCTGTATGGAACCGTTGTCTGCTCTAATCGTCCATTTCCATGCCACTATTTCTCCATCTAAATCGTAGGAACCATCTGGGTCTAGTTGAACAGACTCACCCAAGAAAGGTTTAAATGGGTCCCAAATGAATGCAGCAACCGGCGGTAAATTTGGTGGCTTCGGCTGTACAACTATGTCTTGTATTGAAGGGACTCTAGAACGTATATTGTCATTATCTCGTACATGAAGAGTAACTTCATAAGTGCCCACCACTGCATTGTTTATCATCGGATAATGACTGCTGGAAGTCGTAGTTGTGCCGTTTGGTGCTTTAATAGTCCATTCCCATGCTTGAACAGTTCCATCCGGATCAAATGATTTATCAGGGTCTAATTTAATATTATTCCCTTCGATTGCGGGCTTAGGAGTGTAGTCGAATAAAGCAAAAGGTCTCTGTGGCCCCATTACAACTTCTACAATCTCAGAATGTGTCCCGCTCAATGAAGGCAATGGATAAGGCGGATCATCAAATACTGTTTGTGTGACTCGGAATGTCCCTATTCCATATTCCCGCCAATCTCTAGGAGGTACTCCAGTGTTCCATGTTTGAGTAACATTGTTTTCCTCATCAAGTTTTTCAATAGTCCAGGAATAATTTTTTAAAGGATGACCATCCGGGTCACTGCTAAGGTCCTGGTAATTATTCAATTCATTTACCAATAGTGGAGCGGGAGTTAGCTTAAAATTAGACACTGGTGGTCTATTCTCAATAACCTTTATTGTCTTCTCAAAAGGATCCGATGTTAAGGACGGTGGGATTTTAGGAATATCCCTAACTGTTAAACTCACAATATAGCTTCCAGCTCCTAACCCCATTTCTTTGAAACTCTTTGGAAACTCTGTTACGTTTCTAAGGATTGTCGTTTCACCTTGCTTGCGAACAGTAATCTTATAATCAGTTAATGGATCACCGTTTGGATCGTAGCTCCTATCTACAATATTCAGGTCCATAGTATCTACTACTATATCAGGAGCATCAAACAGCGCAACTGGCTTAATATTATACCCTTGTGTGCTGATTCGTTTTGTGACAACGCCATAAGCTCCGTCAATATCCTTAACCTGAAGGGTAACGTCATAATCCTTGTTAATTGCCAATCTGGATGGAGGAGCACCATTATAGGTATTACCGTCAACAGAATAACTTACCCATTTATGCTCCACAATCCCTTTATCTGGACGATTGAATTGATGATCCAAGTCATAAGAAATTGATGGATCCAAACTTAAATCTAATGTTCCAGGGTCAATACTATAAGTAAAATCTGCTATTGGCCTTCTATGAACATTAATTATATATTCTCTTTGTACTTCTTCATCTGACCATTTACGGTAATTGAAAAAGCGTTCATCTCCATCATATATAGGGTCATCTTGAGCTCTTAATTGTACCCGATAAGTCCCTACTTGTGTAAGCTGCAGCGGAGAATCGATATATAATCCGCTTTGAGGTATTGGACCTGCTGGTGCATTGTCTATGACCCTTCCATTTATCTTTGTTGGGTCATGAGAATATTTCCATTCTCTTTTTAATTCCGGGTCATTTTCGTGGTCAGTATAATTTACGGTGTAATCGAGTTTGTCACCTAATACAATTGTTGTATTGACTCCATCCTCTTCCATAAAATATTTATTAATAATGTAGTTCTCAACATCTTTTACATTTTTATTGAGATATTGAGAATCATAAATCGAAAACTGGCCAATACCAATGCCTCCTTGAATTACTCTTTCCGCATTGGTTCGGTTACCTGCGACAGCCATATTCCAGAAGAAGATACTATTGCTTTTCGATTTATTGGTAACTAGATTTACCTTCGAAGTGTTACTTATCCAATCCCACGGCCTTTTATCCATTCTAAGATACAAATTTTGAGCACCGGCTCTATATGTTTGACTGGCATATGAATCCGTAAAATCAGTAGTATTCACTTGTTCGGTAGAATTTAGCCCTTCATTTTGGTAACTGACTATTTCAAACCGATAGTCAGGAAAGTATTTTCGTAATGATGCCGTATACCTTGTTCCTGTTTGAGATAGAATTTCACTACCTGGATCAGAACATGGGGGGGCATGTGAATGTTCCTTTCCTCCATTAGGTCTATTATCAAAATAACACCAGGTTACTTCATAAATTGGTGTAGAGGAACTTGAAGTGACTTCCCAATCTCCACTATAAGGAGAAGTTCCTGAATAGCTGCTGTACTGGTAGCTTCCATAATCTCTCCAGCCCCAGACCGGTACGTTTCGAACACCCACACCGTCTGTATCCGGTTGTTTATAATAAGCATTATTAAACGTTACTCTTGCATCAATGCCTTTGGCTAAAAGATTTGCTTGAAGGGTTGATGCGTACGAGGTTAATCGGTTCTTATCCGCTTCATCATAAGTATAATATTTATGATCGTACGTTCCACCGCCACCACCGTTGTTAACGCCCGCCCCAGGTCTAGAACCTGTTTGGTGTTGCTGCGTTGCTGTATCCATTCCGCCAAAGTTTAAGACAACATCAATTTTATTCTGTCTTCGCACTCCAAAATCAATAACTGGATTTACATTAATGATTTCGACTGATTTATCATATTCCGGTAAATTAAAGTAATCTGGTAGCTGATAAGTTGCTACCTCTCCTGATTTATCAATTATACCGGAGGAGTCCCTCAAATAATGTTCATCCTGGATAAATTCAGGCAAAGTTTCTTGTCCAAATTCTTCTACAACTTCTAAACTAAATCGGTAATTACCCACTTTATTAGATTTAAATTGGACGGTTGTTTCATTTTTGCTTGAGATTATTCTTTTTGGCTCATCCTGCGGAGTTCCAAAGAAACCATCATTATTACTGTCAAAATCTATATAATAGATTCGTTGTTTAATTTTGTCTTCATCCGGAGAAGTACTACTGTCTTTTAGTGTTATAGTAGCATTCTTTCCCCCGTTTATATCCCGAATGGCCTTCCCTGCATCAACAGTAAATTGAGCAAGAGGCGGCCGGTCAGGTTCTACAGTAATAGTTTTGGTAGTGGGTTCTGAGGTTTCTCCGTATTTATTTGTTACAGTTAAAGTTATTTCATATTCACCTGGTTCTCTAACTAAAAAATCCCTTTTTGAAGGGTTACTGCTATTTCGGATAAAGATTCCCTGTTGCCCAACTCCCTCCGTTAAGGGTTTTATTGTCCATTTTGATAATGAATAATCAATTGGGGCGACATGAACAGGCGATACTTTATTAGAAAGAGTACCATCTAATGATATTCTTCGATTTACTTTAGTTGTACCTGTGATACTAAACTCTGCTTTTGGTGTTGTCGGCAAAATCTTAAAGTCTGCAGAATCTGTATCTGAAGCTCCTTGATCATCCGTTACCATTAGTTCTACAGTGTGATCCTCAATTTCTGTTACTCTCGGAAATTTCTTTGGATTTGTTGAATGCTGTCCATCAACTGTTAAGTCTCTAGAAATAATTTCACCGTCTGGATCATAACTATTATCCTGGAATGGTACTTCTTCAACCCAGTAATAAGAAGGTTCAACGTTTACATCAGCAATTGGAGAAAGGTTGGGCTTTTCTTCAGGTTCGGGTGGAAGTTCCACATCTCCAGCAGCAATAGTTACCGCCATAGTTGCTGTAGTAGTTCTTTCAATTCCATCTGTTACTTTTAGCGTCAGTACATGTTTCCCTGTTTCTGTGATTGAAATCGATTCATATAACTTTGTTATCTTATCCTTAAACTCAACACCGGATTTAAGTAGTGTGTTTCCCTTATAAATTTCGTATTTAATAAATTGAGAGTACGGATTAAATTCTTCTGCATTTATCTCAACATTAAATTTTTCACCTGACTTTGCAGAAGAAGGACCTCTTATACTTCCCACTGGAAAGGAAGTTGTAAAAACTTCTAAATAATCATTTCCGGAAGAATCTTTTCTGGCTACCACCTCAGCCCCAGCATGTCGAGCAATCTCTACAGAGTGATAACGATTAAAAGATGTATTATCCTTTAGTCTCTTTAAGGATACTGGTTGTGACATTCTTTCTACATAACTTGGGTTCCCATTCCAAACCTTCCCCCAGCGATACAACGTACTTTTATGGGCAAATGTACGTCCTAAGTGGTAATTTTCATATAATCCATCACCTGGGTTAAAATCAATCGGCCTAAGAAATCCCATATTTCCAACGTAAGTTCCTTGGAATGATGCAGGATCAGTCTTTTCTTTTGTATATACTGGCCACACTCCTTCATACCTATAATGAGGAGGAATTACTACTCCGTCAAAACGAGGAGATGGTTCGTATATCTCTTGGTTATTCGGTTCAGGATATATCGTCATACCGTCATGATAGTGAGGCACAGTTTCAGCAGCCAAGTTTCTATGACCTGAAATATTTATCATGGTAAGGAAGACTAAAGATATCCCTATAAAGCGAAATTTTTTTGAACCTATTATTAGCTTCATGAATAGCTACCTCTAATTTTTTCTATAGTCTTCAGGCAAAGGGAAATTGGCAATTTCAATTCTTGTAATATCTTCTCTCTTTCTTACATCTACTCCCGTATAAGTTCTTGTAAATAGGCCTAAAAGATTTGCAGATTCTCTTATAGGAACCATGAATTTTCCATTCTTCATTTCAACAGCAGTACTTAATTCTTGTGATATCCCATTAACAAAAACCTTTTTTGAACCAGCTGTGAATTCAACTGTATTTTTTGCCTTTACAATCAATTTATTAGAAGATACTTTTACATCAACTTGACCTTTTAAAATCGTTTCTATCTCAACAAACGCTTTGTTATTTTTAAAGTAAGATAGATTAGTTAATCGATTAATAAGTACATTATCTTTTACATAAGTGGCAAAATCGTTACTAGCTAAATGAAGATCTATAGAAAAATCACCTGTTTTCTCAGGATTAACCGGAAGGATTTCATCATCAACAAAATCTATGTTTTCAATATAGAATTCTGATGATCTGTAAGCTTTGCCATTGTAATGAATTGTTTCAGAGTAAGGGTAGTCTAGTCTGTATTGCATTAAAGAAGCATCTTTCTCCGAATCTAAATATTCATTAAATGTGTTATAGGATTGATTAAAATATGAAACATATCTATCGATAAAACTTGTTTGATAAATTTCCCCGTCCCCTCTCGAACGAAATGCAAATTTTTGCTCCCCATATTTTGCTTTAAGTTCAGCAGCTGTCATTTCTGTATCTTTCTTTTGTGGCGGTTCTACTGGTTTTGTAGATGCTATTGTTTGCAACATGTTATAAATTGAAACTACTGTTCCAACGCGCGTCCCACTTGTTGCTGGCTGAAATTTATTAGAGTTCTCTGCTGACCCCATAATGCCGTATGCAGCCATCCTTTTTACACTCTCTATAGCATAACCACCAATACTTCCAGCATCAGAATAAGGTAAGGAAACAGTTTTTGTATAATTTCCTTTTAACTGCAAAGCACGATCTAACATCACAGCAATATCAGAACGGCTAACAGGTAGATCTGGTCTAAAAGTACCATCCTTGTAACCTTTAATAATGCCAGCTGTCGCCGCTTTATTGATTTCTGTATATAAGGAATTACCTGATTTGACATCTTTAAAGGTTATATTAGATGCTTTTAAATCCAAAGCCCTTGCAACAAAGGCAGCAAATTGTCCCCTTGTTACAACCTGGTTAGGCTTAAAGGTACCATCTTCAAAACCAGAAATTACCCCTTTTGATACAAGGTAGTCAATTTGCTTTAACGCATGGTAATCACTAGGCAGGTCTTTAAATGAAGATGCTGCCTCTACTACAGCTACCTGTTCATTAAAAGGAATTGGTACTATTCCTGCAACCGTTAAACTAGAGCTTAAAACCATTGGTAAAATTAACTTTTTCATTTTTTGCACTCCCTCTCGTTTAATAATCTAAGTATAATGAAGATTTTGGAAAAAGAAAAAAACACCAACAATCAGGGATTCCCCTATTGCGGTGCTTCCGCTTTTGAACATATAGTTCCTAATTTACTCATTTATGTATGCAGAACTGAAGAAGACTTATAATATCTCTTCCTCGCATGAGTAAGATTTGGTAAATTAGTAATTATCTACTATTATACCAACTACCTCACAGGAATATCTACATACAAAATTCTATTATTAGTATTTATACTCTTGTATAGTCACATACCTTTGATATTCATCATCAAATCTTACTTTTGCCTCTATAACACAAACAATGCTTGGCCCAAAAATAGGCCTTTCAATATCAATGTTTAATAAAGGATTGCTGTATTTATAGGTAAATGGAAAAGTAACTGGTAAACCTGAATCTGAATCAATAAAATTGTGGTCTATATATACTGTCTCAACAATTTTTAGAGGATCAGTTATATATGACCCTTCTTTTGGAGATAGATCTTGATTTAGTAATAGGTTTTTACTTAATGTTAAATGTATTGTATCTAATGCAACAGCTTCATCGAATTCAATTATTCCATCCGCTACCTTTTCATTATCAATCTGTAAGGCACCATCATGAACAGCATGCTTTAAGGAATAATTGACTTTTTCATAAGTAGTATCCAATATAAAGTACTTAATTTGCGAGATCGTTAATCCAAAAGCTATAAAACATATGCCAATTAAGAAGTATAATGCCTTCATATTTCACCAGCTTTAGTTAATATATTCACTCATACGAGTTGCTGAGCGAACGTGATATAAATCGCTACTATAATCTTTGTCTGAAAGGAATAAAGGTTTAAATAAGAGAAAATAATATTTATTGGGCACTTTTATTGTTGCTTCTACATATCCACCTCTCAGGGTTACAGATTGTGTAGCATTTATGTCAATTTCATTGTCTTGGTATCCGATGCTATTTAGCTTCTTCTTCATTTCCAGTAGAGTTTCTGGAGAATAATATCCCTCAATTGCAGCTTTTTCAGTGGCTCTTTGGACAGTAATTTCAACCGCTTTCCCTCTGGTTTCCTCCATATAATTCAATATAGGCTGTAAAAGAAAAAAGACTAATATGGGGAATAGCATTGTAAATGAAATTAATTGTTTCATAGTATTATCTCCTATTAGATATTAAAAAAGGGATACTTATAAAAGATCCCTTTTTTACTTTTAAAATAATTAATTGGAAGTTGGCGGTGTTGTGCTGGTGTTTGTTTGTGCTTCTTTTAGTAGGTTAACAGAGTTTTGTACCAGGTTTTCATTTTCTGTTTTCAAACCATTATTTCCAAATACAGCGGTAAGGACAAGTGTGATTACGAAAAATGTTAATAGTAAAGTTGCTCCAAGTTCTTTCATTATAAAATCCTCCTGAAATAATATTTTTATTGATGAAACTGTTATTGAGAAAGAATATGTAGTCGAGCAACACTCCCTTCAAGTTTTTTAGTATTACATTTGAAAAATATTGTTGGCTGCTCCCATTATGTCTTTAAAGAACAGCATAAATATAACCACCATATTAAGGATTATTGCACCAGATGCTGTCGAGAAGATTACGATATACAGCACCATTTCCCTGCTTTTCAGGTAATTTCGGTACGCATTATAATTACTATTAGCAAACTGATCTCTCTTTTGCTCTAGTAATGCTAATGACCTTTCCTGGGAAGAGTACTCTACTTCCTTCATGATGATAGATAAGGTTTTTGCTTCCTCAGTACCTATCCTTTTTGAGAAGGAGTCCCAAGCTTTGTCAGGACTCTCATTCCATTTATATAAAAGTTCTTCTAAAGCTGGTTTTATTGATTTGAAATAACTTCTATATTCAAACAGCAAGCCATATATATTTCCTACTCGTCTTGTTTGGAATTCTGCTTTTAATTGAGCATACAAAGAATAAACTTCAGCATTCATCTTTCGCTTATGATTTGCAGCAAGATTCTTTAATACATAATCAAAAACTAAATTGAATTTCAAAGGCGAAGTTAGGAGAAAGACTCCTAAGACCATTAACAGATTCACAAGCGAGAATTGACCCGCAGCTAAAAATAAGCTGATAAAATATGACCAAACTGCCACATACAAAGAAATGTGCCGAAAAAAGTTATAGTGAACGCTGCTCACCTTTAACTTGTTGAGGCCAACAAAGGTAATTAATACTTCAGCTCTTTCGTTGTAAAAATACTTAGAGAGAAAACCATTTTTCGCAAGACTTTTTCTTAATGAGTTCCTAAGCGATAATTTACTTCTTGCCTTATCTAAACCAATAGACTTTGCAATCGTTGAGTATATTAGAAAGATAAACATACCAGTTATAAGGTAATGCAAGTATTGAAATGGCATAAAGATTATCCTCCTCTCTTAGGTCGTTGAAAGACTTTGGATGTGGTAAAGCTGATTAAGGTTAATACGACCGAAAAAGTAAATGTTTTTAGCCCGGTTGCTGTTTGAAAAATGTACTCAAACGCATTCCCGCCCATTTGACTCACCATGTAATGCATTCCAACAATAATAAGTGGTAAAACAATGACCGGTAAGTAACCTAATCGAATTAGCTCAATACCTTCAGATTCGACTTCCCCAATTTTCTTATCTATTTCTGTAATATCCTTTGATAAGTCTTCAAGGATCCCAGCGATATTTGTACCATCCTCTAGACCTTTTAAGATGGTTATAGATAAGTTCCTGCCCCACTCTCCTCCAATTTGATAAGAGAAGATTTGCATCGATTCTTTTCGTGTTGATATTCCGCTTTCTAGTCGAACAATGAGCATACCTACAATAAACTTTGTCTGTTTATTTAAGTTAGGGTAAATATCCTTTAAGGCAAATAAGATGTTATGATGCTGTTTGGTATAAGCTTGTAATAGTTGAATAATCGTATCTGATATAACAGCTTGAGTAGAGTGACGAATATTTAACAAGCGTATATACAAAATCGTGATAGGAAACAAAAACACTACTGAAAATGGCAAAATAAAAGAAGATATCATGCTTCTTGTAATTAGCCAATAAATAATACACAATCCAACTAAAATAGTTGCCTGTAAGGTGATTAATGGTTTTAGATGGTTGGTTTTATATGAGTTAATAGTTGCTTTAAGCAATTGATCATACCAACGCATAAAATTGGATCGTAGTATAATTTGTTTATTATTGGTCTCCTTATTAGATCTCAATTTGTATTTAACTGAATTAAAATTAAATCCAAAAGAATACATTAATAGAACAAAACCGGAGAAGCCTATTAAATAGCCAAATATCCTTACAATCGAATCAATGTACTGAATCATTAGGATCTGCTCGCTTTCAATCCGATAGATCTTTTTAGTTCTTCTTTCATTGGATATTTTTCTTCTAGTTCTTTAAGCAATATTTCTAATCGTTCAACGTCACTTTCATGATAAATTTTCGCTATCGATTTAATTCTCTCAGGGATATTAGAATTAAAAGACCAGCTATCTCCTTTACGGTCGTATGCCATAATCCTCACAATCTGCGTTTCCCATGTTTCTTCATTTAGTTCATAAAATTGGACGCCTGAAACTTTCTTATTCTTTTCGTCTAATTGTTCCATCGTAATGGAAAAATGAAGATTCTCTGCAAATCGTAAATATTCATCTGAATAATTTAATCCATTCGATTGGTTGTGCTGAATACTTAATCTTGCTAATATTCCGGGAATGTTTTCTGGAAACTTACTATGGAAGGTTCCCATAAGTTTCTGGATTCCTCGCTCCCCTGCGGAACCATATAACTCCACTTCTACCCTTCTTACCTCTGCTGCTATAACCTGTTCAATATCGTGTCGCAACAGCGCAGGAAAAACAGTATTTTCAAGTTCACCTTCAATATCTCTTTGTGTACCTTGTATGTGTATAATAGGAGACTTAGGAAAAAGAATATTAGGAAAATGTTCAAATCTAGACTCTATATAAGCTGTATGCATATCTTTTGATTCCGAAAGCATTGTTAAAAGGAAAGTAGATTTTCCGGTACCTGGTGGACCCGCTATAATTTGATTTAGATTTAATATTGATAAAATCTTAAAGACTTCGATTGCCTCTGTTGGCAATGTACCAAGTGCTGCTTGCTTCTCAAAACTATAATTTGTAACCGTCTGTCTCCTCAATGTAATGACAGGTTGATACGTTCTCCCAGGAACCATTATAGATACACGGATTCCATCTTCCGTTACCGATTCTAACTCTGTGTTTTGAAACCTATCCAGCTTATTCTCAGGGTTCAACATCTTAATTCTTTCAAAAAGATCATAAATATGAGTCATACTTCTAAATTTAAAGTGCTGTAGCTCCCATTTCCCTTCTTTCATGAACCAAATGTTTTGGCCAACAACCTTTGCTTTTTCTGACTCAGGATCGTTTCGCCACACACTTAGCGGCCCCCACCCGAACACTTCTTGAAAAATCGCTTCTGTTAAGTCTGGATAGTAATTAGGGAAATTTGAATTTAACAAACCATTGTTGGTTAGGTACTCTTCTATATGTTCTTTAATGATCCGGATGGAGTTAGGATTTCCACTTATAGCACCATGGTGAATTTCCACCCCATCTTCTGTCATCTCACTTTTTAACATATCTTCTACAATTCTCTGAATATAACTTTGTATCGACCTACAGAGTGTCGGGAAGTTTGCATTGATAAAAGAATCACTCATGGATTCCTTCTTATTGGTAATTACAAACTCACTTGCATCAAAACTTGCTGCATTGTTAATTTCTGATATCAGACTCTCTGGTGTTACAGGATCCAACTTAAAGCCCACCTTATTCTCGATTAAGTCTTTCTCTAGTAAACTCATTAAAGCTCCTCCCTACCTAGCAAAACTAAAGAAACTCTTCTTTTTCTTTTCAGTTGGTAATGTTGTAATCCCCTTAGCCATACGATTAAAAGACCGGTTATAAGATTTAACATAGTAGTTATATAAAACCCCATCAGAGCCATCCACTGGAATAAGAGGAATCTTTTCGAATAAAGTAACACCCGTTTCCTCTTCGATTTTTTTAGGTTTAATAAGATGGATTGGATCAAAGCGGTTGACTACCATTAATAAATCCTCTTTTTGAATTCCAATTGGTGAGAGGAATTGATCAAACCATCTATTAAAGTTTCTAATTGAGTATTCATCTTGATTAGCAACTAAGATTTTTGTCCCACTTGCCATAATGCCTGCGAGAGCACCAGAAGTATCATATATAGAACCTAAATCAAGAATGACAAAATCATATTCTTCCTTAACAATATTAATTAGTGAATGGATCGGCTCCGGATGATATTTATTTTTCTTCAAGAAATTTCGGTTACCAACCAAATATTGAATTCCATGAATTTCAATCAGTTGCTTTTTCAAACCTTCTGCATCAAACAAGTGATTAGATACTGAGTGATATATAGAATCAAAAGAAAACTCTGAGGGGAAACCGATTATTTCCCCAGGATTATAGAAATTCAATCCTATTACACAGACTTTGTAATTTAGTTCTCTTAGAGCCACCCCTAGACTTAAGGCGGTCTGTGTAACACCACTTTGAGAGTGTGTGCCGGAAATACTAATTACATTTTGATTTTGTTTTACAATATGTTCTAACCATTCCTGCAGGATTAATTGTTTGAATTCATCTCTGGAATTTTCCTTATAAAAAGGAACAATTCTCTGAGCATTACATATTCTTTTTTGTGTTTCATTTAGTGGGCTGTCAACAAGTAATATCGTTTTTATGGATGGCTGCACATCACGAAAATCTATTATGGATGAGAAGTCAACAAATTCCTGATCCACCAAAAGCGCATCGCATTTCAACTTGTCCAATTCGTCAACGCTACTTAATTTAATAACTTCACTTTGAAGCTGCCCTTCAATTATTTGAATATAATCAACGTGATTTGATAGTGTGGCTACTTTCATTTCATATCCTCCGTTCCTAGTAGCTAAAAATCAGCTTGTAACCTGCTTCTACAGACTTTTTAACTTTTATAAATTCTTCGTTTGTCATGTTGATCTCCAATTGTGAAGCCTGGGAGCCTGCATCCAACCGATCTTTTTCTGAATTGATACCTTTTACCTCAGTGTTGGAGCTGTTTTTGATAAAGGCGACCACCTTACCTTCCAAGATGGGTTTCTCCACTGAAAATTGATTACTTTCAGGTCTGCTCTTATCTGTTTGAACTAACCATAAGTCCACCATATCTAAACGCCTTAAACTCCCGGGAATTGTTTCTATCCAGCTATTTGGAATAGCAAAGAATTTTTCTCCATCTTTAGCTCTTAATAATGGACTATCTACCTTTTTTTCTGTAAAAATATCGTTTACTGAAATAAATCCTGTAGCTCTCTGACCTACAATCTTTTTAGGGTCTACTATCACATTCTCATGAAGCAAATCATTTGGGTATTTGCCTAAATAAATATCGTCTTCCCCAATTACTTCATTAGGTTCAAAGTCCTTATTAGCAAATACAACAGTTGAGGTATTTAACATTCCATGCAATTTCGTTTCATAAAGAAAGATATAAGCTATAAAACTTATAATAAAAAATACAGCTAAACCTCTCATAAAAATGGTCTTTTTCAATTTTTGGTCCTCCTACCTTGTTACGGTTATCTTTGGGAACTTCCATTTTGTTTTTGTTTTCTTTTTAAGGAATTCTTGAGGTAATATCATTTCAATTAATTCGTTAGTTAAGCTCTCTAAATCTTCAACAAGACTTTTCGAATTTGTAATGGGAACCCTCTCACTCTCACACTTAAAGATTTCTTCTCTGTTAAGATCAGGTACGATCCAAATATCATCGAATACATCATTGAAAATAGAGTGATTGGCAATTTTATATGTAGCCTTATTCATTACAATCTGAAGGTTTTCAATCCATTCTCCATTTTCTTTCAACAATGAGGGATATGGCCTCTTCTCAATAATCACTTGATTTAGAAATGGATCAGGCTCTGTAATGAAGAAAATATAATCAGCCATTTGACAAAGTTCCAGGTAAATTTCGTTGTTCCAATCAACACCTACATCGACTATCTTAATAGGAGTTCTTTGGCTAAGCAGCACCTTTAGAAACGTCTCAAAATCCAATTTGTCATATGGGTTTTCTTTTAGTGGGTTTAATACATTCATATATACATTTTTATAATTCCAATCAGTTGAATCATCCTTTTGAAAGTGAAAGTCGCAAAAGGGACTAACATAATTTCCCGATAGTCCTTCTCCCCAATATCGATCATAGGTATATCCATATCGATAAGGGTTCTCCAAATAGGACACTGATATATCCTTTTCAGCTAATATGAAAGAGAGATAGTGTGCAAAGAAGGAACTACCTACCCGACTAGCTGCTCCACCGACTAAAATCAATTTGGGTTGAACTGTTACCCCGATTACTTTTGTTTCTGTTTGTTGAAAGTTAATATTGAACTCTCTTTTTATTATTTGCTTATCTCTTTTTTCCTTTTCCTGCTTTTTTTCTTTCGGCTCCGGATGATTCCTTTTATTAGAGGTTTCTATCTTAATAGTTGATGGGCCGCTGTCCATTTTCCTCCAAGGGATTCCAGGGTCAACTTTTCTGAACAGCGATACCTCACCAAAACTCTTTCCAGATTCAAGTGCATCCAATATCAGCTGTACTGATAGATTGTTATCTTGTCTTAAAAAAATGTTATAAATACCCATATTGACGAGTTCTGCCAAGAATGGGTGTCCTACCCTTTCGGAAGAAAGTATGGCCATTCGAATATGTGGAAATTTTTCTCGTAACGTTACCAATAAGTTTGATAAATAATCTAATCTTAAATCATTTAATTTTTTTGCTAAGTCACTTGTTAAGATCAACCCGTATATTTCTTCCTCAGTCTCTTCAAGGTACTTAAGTAGATCCTCTTCAGATACCACAACTTCCGGAATTATATAGCCTTCCTTTTTCTGTATGAACGTCTTAAAAGCATTTGCCATTGCAGGATCAATCATTCCCACGACTATGTGTTTTTTATCTGCATTCACGATTACACCCCTTTCCGAAAAAAAAAACGCACTCTGACCCGTTTAAGGCAAGAGTGCGTTCTTCGCATCTTAATCACTTATTAATAGTTGTATTGTTAGAAAAATAATTTGGTGGTTCTCTTGGTAATTCTTTCTAACACATATTCTATTCAATTGCGCTTTCAATTTCAACCCTATTTTTAAATAAAATTTTATTTGTGTCATGTAAGGTTGTTTTTTCACCAGTTGCAAAATCAATCCATAAGCCGCAGCTTGAGTTATGGTTACTCCATGCTTCTATAACATCACTGTTGAAAAATGGCTGGTTTTCTACCTGATGCCAACTAAAGTCATTTGAGCTATATGGTAGGTACAGTTGGTGTCTGATATTTAACTCAGGGACCGGAAACATTGTTTCCGTACTTATAATGACACTCACTGTAATAATTTCTGAAAGCTGAACAATACTTCCCAATAGCTTTCTTATAATCTCCTTAATTTCTACGCTTGTGTCCATCTCTGTTAATTTCTTCGGAATATCAATTACCAGTAGCATTTGCTGAGGTTCTGCCAGGGATGATGTTAAAGCCCAATACGACCACATACCTTTTATGTACTCTATTAATAGATCAACAGGACTTTCAACGTCTTTGATTTCATAAACATACCCTCTTTTGTAGTTCCAAGTTATTGTCTCCAATTTTTTTAGCTCTTTAAGTAACCACTCTTTTTCTTCAGAATCTTGTAAGCTATTAATAGCCCTTAAATAGCCGACCAGTGGTCCTTCTTGATGTTTACGATAAGATGCAAGAGGAATTAACTCACTTCTAGTAACACCTCTTTTAATACATAACGCTTCAAAATACAGTTGCACAAAGGACATCCTTGTTTCCTCAAACGGACCATTTCTTACATGTCGTTCAGCTGGCTGCGATTCAAATTCAATCATATTGAAATCGTCTGATGTTTCTGACTCACCTGGCCTTACATCCCCTATCCAGAAAAGACTTTTGTGATCAATCTGGTACAAGGTATCACTTATCTTTTCTAACAGCTGCATTTTATTGGATTGATTTTTGTCACCAATTATTGCTGTTTTTGAACTGTATAAATCATACCAATGCCATTCAAAATTTTCATCTACGAACTGAAACGGATTCATTAGTTTTTGCACTGTAGTCCCCTCCTAAGAAAAAAAACGCAATCCTGCCCTTACCGGTAGATTGCGTTCTTCGCTTATAATTAATTATTAGATTTTATATGGTAAATATATCTTAACATCCCACATATTACAATACTTTGAATATATTTTCTGAGTATCTCACCTACTAAGAGATCAATTCTTCACCTATTAGTAGGCTCTATTATAGTTTATCCCCCGAATAAACGGCTGAAAAATCCCTTGTTCTTCTGTTCTTCTGCTTCTTTCTTTCTTTGCTCCATTAACTCTCTTAATAGCTTTAATGACTCTGCATCTCGCCTTTTCAATTCCTCAGTTAATTCTTTATCGCGCTTTTCCTGTTCATCTTGTAGACCTTGTAACTTAGTTTCTACAATACTTTGATTATCAAGTAACTCCTTTCGAACCTCTTCTCTAAGCGTCTCCTTTAAAATTTCACGTTCAGTAGCAAGCTGCTGCTGGAATTCCTCAACCAAATCATTTCGAATCTGTTTAGTTGTTTCACCTATCATGTAGCTGAACAGTGTCCTCACACGTTGGTTATCCAGCAATCTTTGTACATCATCAGCATTTAATAGATCACCAGTTTTATTACTTGGCTTCGGAACTGGAGCATCTTCTTCATCTCTTAAATTGAAACGTTCTCTCATGTCTTTCAACATTGCCGCAATATCTTTCATAGTTGTTCTTCTGCCATGTTCATCTTTCAAGTCTTGGATAAATTTAAATATTTGCAGGTCGTCATCATAGTAAATTCTTTCATTTCGATTATTCCGTTTCACATAATGCACTTCAAATTGTTCTAATTGATCAGTCCAATTCCTTAAAGTTGATGCTGGAACTCCAAGCCGATCCGCAGCATCACCAAGGGTTATAAATTCAACTTCCATTTGCATCTTCCCTTTCGAATCCACCTATTAATAGTTCAATTATCGCATATTTATAACCTATTAAACAAGCCGCTCTACTTGAGAACTCACATCTCAATTCACCTTTTCCAGCTCTTTGCAGCCAGAATGTTCCGCTCCCCAATAATCACAACCTTCCAATTCTCTCGCCCTACATCATAACTCATAGCTCGATATTATATTCAACCTATTAATAACCCTGCTGATATTTTGCCCTTCATGAGAATTCATATATCGATTTATCAAGTAACATACTAAGAGGTCGCATATATAAGTTGCTATTCATGATAGTTCGTATTTGGATATATTATTTAACATCTCAATAGGGTATATAGGGACTTGCTCTTCATTGTAATTCACAGCTTGAACATCCATATAACATATTAATAGGCTAATATGTTATCTTGTCCTACATGAGATTTCGTATTTAGATAACGATTTGCAGGAAATTACTCTCGCATTAACTTTAATTATTGTTGGGTATAAATTTTTATATAAACATTTATAATTATTTATATAAATTAGTCATAAATATTTATATAATTAATAATAAAATGATTTTTAGAGGGGAGAAGGGGAGATTTAATAGTTTCGCAGGGGTAACGAGACTTTTAGAATTGAATTCAATAATTAGCATTTCTAAGTGGGGTACATCAAAATAGGTTAGTAATCTATACAGGAAGGATAATTTCAAGAGCATTATCGGGGGGGGGCTTAAATGGCAGCGCTAGCTGCAGAAGATACACTGTAAAAGCAGTTATGATTGAAAATCCAAATAATGAATCAAAACGAAAACATATATATGTTTGTCCGACTTGCAAAACAGAGAATGGGTTGCGAGATGCAAAAGTTATTAATCCACAGAGCTTCAGGATAATACAGAAGACGGAAGCGTGTATATTGCCACTTATGATGGTTCAGGCTGTTATTTAGATTCGGATGATATGTTATTATTGGCCTGTGAAATTATGAAAACCCTTGGAGATTGAAAGATTTGACGAATTAATAAATACGCAAAATAGACATACTCGTTTAAGCCGAAATTACTCCCAACGTAAACAGATTGAAGGGAAATACCTTATCCCTTTAGAATATTTGATGATTGATAAAAAACAGTTTAACCCTTCCCGAAAATGGAGTTTCAAGTGTGGAAATTGCTCCACCAAAGTCTCCAGCCAAGACGGTGGAAATTACTTTACAATTAACCCTAGCCTTAATTGGAATTTGGAATTTACCACAGAAACTGGTTTGGAACGTGCATGTTCGGAAGGATGCATAAAGGTAATAGCTAAAGACTTTGTGAGAGAATGGGTAAAGATTAATCCGAGCCGGAAACTTTTTGTTACGGAAGATTTGGAAGAAAGGCTAACGGAATTAATTAAAAAATGCATAGGGTTGGAGAAAAAGAAGAGGAGCCAGCTTAGTAGCTGATTCTCTATAAACGTGGGGGAATTGACATGAAAAAAATTGATGCAGCAATGGAAATTATGAAAATGCACCGGTCTGTTTTTCAGGCAATTGAAGAAATTACCGTAATGAGCGGAATGGAGATTCACAATATTTTTGATATGTTTGACGATACCGAGAAAATTCTTTCTTTCTTGGCTGGAGAGCCTATCCCGAATTTTTATGATAATACCAGTGAATTTCTAAGGGGAGAGGAACCGGAGGAAGGACTTAGGGAACGGTTGCTGTTCTTCAGTCAAATGGAAAACAAAGTGTTTAACGTGGAATGGGTAATGGTGCTGACCATATTGGCTGAGATTGAAAAGAAGCGTTGGGAAGTTTATGAGAAATATGAGCAAACAGGAGTTATATTTGATTTCTTTGACCGAATTGAACCTACGGGAGTAATCGATTCACTTGTTAAGAAGCTGGTTGGCGATACTGGAGAATGGCTACATCCGTATTCAGATGGAGAAATGTCTATTCAGGAAGTCATGGAATATCTTGATGAATTATTCGAAATGACTCCAGACGAATCGAATTTGTTCGTTAATCAAATGAAATCAAAGGGGAATGTGATTAACTAATGTAAAGAGTCTCCAGAGAAGAACTCCAACAGGCTCCTGATAAGTTTTTAAAAGAATTTTCAAGCGCCAGGAAGAACGCAAGAAGAAAGGTTACCGGCCTGAATTGATTCTGATCCAGGGTGGGAAAAAGTGATTTGCCATTATTGCGGCAGACATTTTCCAGAAGAGGAATTACTTATTTTCATGGATTGTGCAGTGTGATTGCTAATATGAACTGCAACAAATATGGAAATCCTAAGAGGGGCTAAGAAGGGCTATAAAAAAGCTCAATTAAAAGTGAGTATGTTAAATACAATAATTCATGATTAATTAAAAGTGCTACAACCCCTTTGGAGGCTTGTAGCACTTTTTCATCCAAATATATTTAAGTCATCAATATCTAAATCATCGTCATTTTCCCCAGTTATTTCTTCAATAATCTTTTTTTCCTTTGATTTTTCTTGATTGATGTTGACAGGGGAAAGGGAAGGCTCTTCAATTTTAGGTTTCTCTTGTTCTTTATCAACAGGTAAAACAGAGGAACCACTACTCCCTATATTATCGTTACGAGAAGAAACAGCTGGGTTTGAATCATTATTGTTTAAAGAATTTTGTTCCATTACTTCATTCTGCATAACTGGATGACTACTTTCTTTAGCAACCTTATGGCTTGGTTTATAATATGAAAAACGCTGCTTCATTTCATATGTAAGGTCTCGGATGCCATTTTCGGCTATATCTTTTTCGATTAGATATCTAATCGAATCAGCTATGGTACCTTGAGCATTAAACCAATCAACAATATGATCCGGCTCGTTTTCTTTCAATTTTAACGGTATCTGACTACCAGGTTTCTTTATGGACTTTTTTTGTCTACCCATTTTCACCCTCCTTCCATGAAGGAAGGTATAACCTCAGAGGCTATACCTTGAATCTTATAAGGTTAGGCTTTCACTTTTTTCTTGCTTTGGTTTTTCATTCGATTTAATAATACCAACAGACCCTCAACATTCATTAGGGGAGCATATTCTTCAGGAACCCAAAGAATTTCTTTGCCTAATTTTCCTCCAAGGTCTTCTAATAATGGATAAAGAGAATCCTTAAGTGCAATGCTGCCTCCTCCATAGACCACAATTAAATCGACTTCATTATCAAAAGCAGAAAGGACTCTTTGATAGTGTTTAAAAATGAATTTAGATTGTACTAGTGCAGTTTTTTGGAAAAACCTTACTGCATCTTGATGGTATTGATGATTTTCATCTTTTAAATACTCACTAAATTTTTGTCTTGTTAATTTTTTTAATGTTGAATGTTTTTCTTTAAAGTTTTGTATAGCTGCTTCTATTGCATGTCCTACACCGTGATTACACCCTGTTACAAAATGGGTATCAAGATTAAATCCGTCGGTAACTGGCATATCAGAAGTTCCATCTCCAATATCAATATGAGAAATCCGCTTGCCTTTTAGATACTCTCCAGTAATTTCTTTCCCATAATCTTCACTAAAATGTTTGAATATTTCATCGTTTCGATTGTTAAGATTTTGATCAAACAAGAGCGCGAATAGGGCAGGAACACCTTCAGCTGCAACCTTAACCTGTCCAAATCTTATTTTAACAAGCACATCTACATTGTTAATATGGACAGTTACATTATGAATTAAAGATTCATTGTCTCCAGTAAATCGCTTGGCAAAAACGTCAGCATTCTTTGGATTCCATTGTTCAACAGGTAATGCTGTCAGCATATCAACTGTCACATCTAGTTCTGAAGGGATCTTCTTATTCTCTTTAAAGTAATTTTGAACTGCTTTTGCTGCCAATGTTCCTAGAGTATTAATGATTGGCAAATCACTATCATACTTAGTATCTAGCTCAACATCCATCGAAACTGGTTGGTATTTGCTTTTAATTGCTTTTAGGCCTATATAATAATCCCCATTAAATTGAATGCTGCGCGAAGAAATTGTGACATCAATTTGATTCATTAAGTTTTCGATTTGTGATTCTGGGGATACGTTATCTACAAAGCCTTTTGAGGTCGGCTCCGCATATACATTTGGTTGTCTAACTAAATCTCCGTTTATGTATAAAGCTTGCTCTGAGTTGCCATTATCATTTGTACAATCTAAATGAATTTCTGGTGTTTTTGCCATACCGTTTTTTTCCTCCTCAGGAAGATTAATTTATTTATATAAAAAATTATACCAATATTTATTTTTTTGTCAACGCTACTCCAAAATTTATATAAATACTTATATAAAAATAGGTTCCGCTTTTATATTTATATTTATACTAATATTTATATAAAAGTTTTCATTTTGTATTCTCTGCTAAGACAGTTTAGGATACATCCAACATGAAATTCTAGAGCTTTAAGAAAGACTCCCCCACCATATTTTTTACCGATTATTGCGTTTAAGTCATGGTCATTTATCCAGATTTCCTCCTTTGGGGTGTTCAAAAAGAGGGAGGGGGAGCTGGGATTAATAGTTCGAAAATCTTTCAATCTACCAACTGTATTACTAGTAAATTTAAACTGTTTTGAAACAGTGCGAAAATTGTCGAATTTGTAATCCATTTCTATAATCCTTTTCTCTAATGTCAAGGGATGAATGAAAAGGATTATAGAAATGGAACAACATAAACCCTTATATATCAACGTTTACAGACTAAAAAACGTGGCTAAAGGTGCACAGTTCCAAGGCGTGACTTTATTGTGGCTTATTGCACCTTGAAATTGACCATTCATACTATACTATTTTTTTAAATTTTCCTTTAGGTTTTTCACTCACTAATCTACAATAAATTAAAACTGTTTTATGGAGGTTAATGGGAACAATGCCAATTTTTTGTGGATATAAACTTTTCCCTAAACAACTAAAGATATTAGATTTTTTATTTAGACGAAGAGCTGCAACAACTGAACAAATTACAAGGGGGTTAGGTTACCGCCTAAACTATAATTCTAAGAAAGGGATATACACTAACATTTTGGAACTTAAGAATTCTGAACTTATTGATTCGGACAGTATAAGGGGAACTAATAAACACCTTCATTACTTGACAGAAAAAGGTCATGAACTAATGGATTTGTATAACGGCATAGCGCCAGGGCATAAAGGAGAAGGGTATGATAATGATCTTGGTGATTTCCCCTATGACTTATACAAATATCCATTAAAACAAACAGAGCACTTCAAATTAATTTGCGATGTATACCTTGAAGTAAAAGAGGCAAACGAAAGGATACTGGATAAAAAGAAACAGACGAACATACATTCGGAAGATGAAGCAGAAATAAAACCCTCGACTGACGAACATACGTTCCTTGTGAAATTCAGAGATAATCTATATGCGTCTCAAAATTTCTATCTTCGGACAGACAAAACTAAAACTAAGTACTCTTATAAGCCTGATTCAGAAATAAAGATTGGTGAATACACCTATCCAGTAGAAATAGACCGAGCTACAGAAAGAGGGCAAAGGTTCAACCTGAAATTTGAAGGTTATAGGAGATACTTTGATTATTTATCTGAAAAAGAACTGCCGCTCCCCAAAGGAATCATTTTTATTGCAGAAGAAAAATTGAATAATCGTATGATTACTAAAAGATGGTCGAGTATTGCAAATCGTTTTCTTGCTGAAATTGGAGAATACTCTGAGCAAGTGAACCTATACTTCACTTCAATAAATAAGCTTCAAGAATTGTTAATTAGAGAATTTACGTTCAAACATGAAGAACGCTTGTTAAATGAACAAGTTTCAAAGATGTACGAAAATGGAGATTACTTATTAGGGGAGAAAGTACAAAGATTCCAAGGTGCCCCTCAATATCCTATCTCAGTTGGTGAAAGAGACGATAAGGAGAACTTTAATTATTTTGTTAGAGTAGAAGGATTTCAAACCCAGGGGCTGATTACAGCAATCCGCTTCAAAGAATTTTACAATAAATTAAATGCCTCAAAAGAAACAGATAAGAGTGATCTGGCTACTCCGGTTTTTTATTATTTATTTGAACCACCGCAATTAAGCGGGCTTACGATCATGAAAAATCAGCAGCAGTTTTTTAGCAGGGCAATTTACTTCAACCTTGCAACAGGTGAGTATGAAAAGGTAAATTTAGCTAATACTTGTTGACACGTATTTCAGTGATTCAATATAATTTGATTAAATTAATATATTTCATAGAGCGGAAGAACCGTCCTCATACCTTGGGGGCGGTCTTTTTGTTTTAAAGGGGAAGGAGTTAGATTAGAGTGACAAATATTGAAAAGTTTAAGGCGTGGGTGAGAGACTATGAAAGTGTTGAACATTGGATAAGGATGATTTTCCACACAAGAGCTGTACAGGTTTTAACATTGCTTAACATGTCTTTAGGGATTATCGGATTTTTAACCTGGTTCAAATTATGTTTTGGGATATCATTTTTTATTCCTCACTTTGTTAATGTAAATTGGCCATCATACTTACTGATTGTCTATCTACCGTTGCTGACGTGGTTTTACTCAACAATCACTCAGCCAATAAAAGATGGTTTTAAAATTAAAGTTGATTGGACAAAGGAGGAGAAGGGTAGGCTGCATGCCTTTATCAGGAATATTATCCCCTTTATCTTTCTCTTATGGGCCTCTGCAGCAAAATACATTCATGAAAATTATGAACCATTAATTGGTCCTATTCGAGTAGATCCCAACCAATATAATCAATTGTTGGTCACAAACATGGATTCCTTAATTAAGCTTTTGTACTTTTTGCCTGTATTTTTCACCCTTATCCTTTTGGTTGTCTACTATCGTCATTATGCGATTAATAAGGATATTCTCAGAGACCAATTCTTTAAGTGGCAATTCCCCCCTCTTGCTCGGTTTTCGCACAATCTGGTATATGACCAATTTGATGTCATTGTGGGCTGGGATAAGAAAACCAAAAAACCGCTAATTTTAAAGCAGAAACAACGGTTTCTACATGAACTAGTGAATGGAGCAACAGGTAGTGGTAAAACAAGTACTGCTATTTTAGTCAGAATTGCACAGGATTTAATAAAGATTTCAAAGGGAATACCTGGAGGAATTGTTGTTCTTGAGCCGAAAGGTGACTTAGTAGATGATGTAGTAAAACTTGCAAAAGAGTTAGGTGTTCCAGATGAAAAAATCATGGTAATCGATCCGACAAAAGACCAATCTACAAAATTCAACCCGTTTTATGGGCCGATAGGTGCTGCTGCCGAATCCTTCCGGGGGACGATAACGGCGCTGACGGAAAATCAAGATACCTTTTTCAAAGGACAGCAGGAGGAAACAGCCGCATTCTACA
Source organism: Cytobacillus sp. Bac17 (assembly GCF_024519925.1). Taxonomy (NCBI): domain Bacteria; kingdom Bacillati; phylum Bacillota; class Bacilli; order Caryophanales; family Bacillaceae; genus Cytobacillus; species Cytobacillus sp. Bac17. The sequence goes on from NZ_JALJRC010000014.1 coordinate 85,427, forward strand.
CGATGCTGGCAAAAATACTGTTTGGAAATTTGACGAATATAACACACATACAACAAATGTTTCTAGATGCCCGCTACTTAGCTACTTTAACGGAAAGAGCTAGAGCCATAATTGAGGAACATCATAAAAATGAGTCCATGCCAGAGAAGGTATTAAATCAATGGGATGGGATTGTACGATATTTTGAGGATGATGTATTGGATTATAAGACTTTCAGAGATAAAGACGAGATAAAACCTGTTTTATATCCTGAAGGGCACCGCTATGCAGGGAAACAAATGGTTGAGAGTAAAAAAGATAAATTCGTAACTGGTGCTAAAAAGTATTTGAACGACATCTCCATGAACGCTATGTTGAGTCAGCTTATGATTTCACAAGACGGAGAAAATGTTTTAAATTTAGATGACTTCTTAGAGAATGGCGGAGTCCTTCTAATCAACACCGCTCTTGGTGAGCTTGAGGAGTTATCCCTCTTATTTGGCCAATTCTTTATCCGTCAGTTTCAAAGTGCAGTATTCCGACGTCCCAAGGATGGCGCGGAAATCGGAAGTGATGAAAACAAAAGAATATACAAACGGATTCCTATTTTCTTTAATGTCGATGAATTTCCGCTTTATATCAATCAGGCTTTTGAACGCATGCTCACCTTAGGACGCTCTTACAACGTTGGCTCATTAATTGCTATCCAGTCTTTGGGTCAACTTGAGACAGTAATTAAGGGATATAGACAAACGATTATGACAAACGCTTCTTCCAAGACAGTGTTTGGACGTGGAGTGGTTGATGACAACAAAATATTCTCAGAGACATTCTTAGAAGATAAGTTTGTAGAAGAATCCCTAAACGAATCAACCACACCGGTTACAATTGAAAAGCAGCAATGGGGATACCGTCACAATACACAGAAAATATTAGCACCGGCTTTTACCCCATCTGATATTGCTCGACTTCCGTTTAAACATATGATTGTACAACTTGTTAATGAGGATGAATCGTTAGAGGATGCAAGAATCGCGACGGGTACATTTGTATCCGAGTCCAAGTTTCTTAAGCGTTACTTTAAAAAGCAGTTGGATATAAAGTCCGAGCAGTCAGAAGAGACTGACGACACTGAGTACAACCTAGTAGATTCAGCATTGGGTCATCTTAGCGGATTAAGCGATGAATTCCCATCTATGGAAAACGCAGAAGGCGGAGGAAGTAAAGATACTAAAGTGGAGTCACCGAATGAACCACTAGCATCTACTGCAACTCAACCAAAAGATATAGATGAACCTGAAACAACAGTGGACAACCAAACGGATGATCCTAATGATAAATGGCGCTTTAATGATATAATGGATGACATTGACAGCACCTATGTGTTTGAGGATAAAGAAGTTTCCCAAGGTACTCTTCTTTTCAAAGAAGTTGAGACAGGGGTAATCGCTAAACCACCTAAACAAAAAAAGCTTAGTGAAGCTAACGTCGAAAATCATGAAGAAATGAGTACTCAACAATTAACTTTGCAAGATATGATTACCTCACCACCGAATACAGAAGAGACGAGTGGAAGTGAAAGTCATATTCATAGCATTCCAGATAAAGAAACTAATGAATCTGTTGATAGCCTCCTAAAAGCTGTAGAAGAGGCCGCTGCTTCTCGGAATTTCAATAAAGACAATCAAAAGGTACCAAATTCTAGCGGTATTACCGAAAATCTTGAAATAGTGGAAGATGATTTGTAAAAAACTATTGCATTCCTTCCAGTAATTCCTTATATTAATAAATAAGCATTACAATTAAATTAAACCCAAAACAACGGAAGAACCGTTTCAGCCATTAAAGGCTTGAAGCGGTTCTTTTTTTGTTTTCAGGAACTTTTAAAAGGAGAGTGTGGTATATGTATTTATCGAATGAAATTGAAGCTGAAAGAGCAGCAGCTTGGGCAGACATAAAAGAATCCCAGCGTGCAGGAAATGTATTAACAGCGAAAGCCATTGGTATCGAATATTTTGAACTAGGAGAACTAAAGCAAGAGTGCTTGAAACTGAATTACAATGGCATTTATGGGTATCTGCCTACTAGCTTTATTGATACCTATGAGTTTAGAGGAATTCAGAACTTTGTCGGAAAGACTTTTGAATTTGTTGTCTCTTATGTAAGCTTTGATGATCAGATTTTTGCTGCAAACCGTATTCTAGCACTTGAAAAATCAGCAAGACGTTTTTGGAAAAATGGAAAGCCGGGGGATATCTATCCTGCATTTGTTCGCGGTGTTGACCGTTATCATGTATACCTACTCGTTAGCGGTGTCCCTACAAGAATGCATCGCGATGAGTTTTCGTACGTGTTTTCCGATGACCTAAGAGAAGAGATCTTCATTGGAGAAACCATCGATGTGAAGGTTCTAGAAATTAACAAACCCAATCCGGATTTAGAAATCGAAGGTGACGAACCAACAGCAGAAGAGAAAAGAGCCATTGAAGGAAACATTTCTGTCAGCAAGAAAGCACTGGAAGTTGACCCAATGTCTTTCATTAATGAATACAAAGAAAAGTCCACTTATTTAGGCACCATCACAAAGATTCACGTAGATCACGGAATTTTTATCAGCTTGGAGCCTAGAGGAATTACAGTTCGCAGCGGCTTTCCACCTGGATCAAACGGAGCTCGCCTTCAAGTTGGAGATGAAGTAAACTTCAAAATTCAGGATATCAATGTTAAGGAACGCAGAATCAAAGGGCTTATTATCACACCGAACCAAAACTATAAAAACAAATCAAACCGGAGCTATCAATATGGCAGATAACCTTACCGCACAATTAGATATTAATGATCCGCTCATGAAAGGCAGGCTAACTTCTTCCCCAAAGAAGTTAGCTGAATTGCCTTTAGCTACAAACAATCCATACGATCCTGAAACAAGCCCAAGTGATATTCTTAAATATCTTCCTCCTGATGGATCGATGTTTGGATTATATGCCGATCCTTATGCAACAATGGTGTTTTACCAACCGAGGGAAGGGAACCATAGCGGAAAGTATTGGCTTAATGAGCGAATGGAGAAGCATTCATTTACTGACAAAGAGCTAAATTTAATTGACTTCTTGTCCACAAATAGAATCGCTACCCGGAATCAGATTCAACGAGTGGTCTTTGAGCATGAAGACAGTGACCTAAAGATTAGGGATTTTATCAAGAAGTGCAGAAAAAGGGGAATCATTACTGCCTTTTCATGGGTTACTCCATGCAATAACGGTAAAAAGAAGCCTTTAATTTATGGACTCACTAGAATTGGAGCCGCTGCCGCTCAAGTCCTGTTCCAAAGAGAAGTACCAAAAGAATTCATTTTCCAACCAGTCGTCTTCAATCACTCAAGAGGTCCTAAAATGTCGGGATTCTTTCATGATTTGGTCAGTAATGAATTATTCTCTGAATTTAAGAGACTCGATCGTGTCATTTCTTGGGAGCGCAAGCCATCTATCCGCTTAAAGGATGGAACTACCCATAAACCAGGTATAGCAACTGAACTAATCAAAGATAAGGGTCAATTCCTTACGTTCTGGGTTGAAATATTCCGAATTACACCTGATTGGATTGAACATGTGACCAGCCGCTTTCAAAAGACTCAGCTTGCATTTGAGAAACTACCCTTACAAGAACAGCCGAAGAGGGTTATTGTCATATTAGACAGTGATTCAAGGATTCCCTACATTGCCCGGCTCGCAGAAGAACATATGCCTTCCGTTGAAGTGCGATATACAACTGATGAAAGACTACTAATGGGAATTGGAGTAGATAGTTTCCTTTTATACGACCACCAAACAAATCAAATGAAACGCTCACCCATTAACTTTTTATCAGATGATTATGCAGGTATGTCTGCTACAGAGTTCTTCGCATCACAGACTTTTGAAATAGAGGATGAGGATGAATTTGAGGAATAAAACCGTGATAAATAACGAGATTATGGAATTGGGGAAGGAATTTTGGGGATTATTGTCCTTTGAAACCAACCTAACGGGCCTTTATGAATATTTAGAATTAAACAAGTTCGGTGTTGCCCTGACCACATTAGCTAATTGGATTGTGTTTCCTGAGTTAATGCCACCTGATATTAGAAATTCGATTCGCTTAAAAATCATTGCAAGATACCAAACAGAAGAGTATAAAACCATTCCTTACGTTCTTATGACGAAAGAGCAAACTGAGGTTTACGAACATACCTTAGAGCTCCTAAACTTTAAATATAACAACGTCACGGCCTCTCCAGGCGCCTATAAAAGGATTTATTCCATGCGAAAGGAATCATTTGAAGCGGTCCTTCATCAATTTATAAAATACAGATACTTAGATAAGGAAAGTATGTTTAAGTATTATGACTATTATTTAGAAACACAGGAGGGGAAATAGAGTGATTCAGCCTATAGGAATGGTGTTAGTGAATGAAGAAGGTGAAACTCATGATGATGTTTCCCTCATTAAGCTTATCGATGTTAATTCAAAAAGATTTGCTGTTCTTCAGGATGATGAGGGGATTTCGTTCGCCCAACTTACCATAGACAATACTGGCCATACCGGCTTTACTGATATAACCGATGAAGAAGAATTTAAAGTGGTTGAGAGGATCTATCGGAAATCACCTAATGAGTAGTCCTCTATTGATATATAAATAAAGAACTTTCACCCTACAAAGGATTGAAAGTTCTTTTTATTTGGTTGCTAGACTTCTAAATTTCGTGGTAATATAAGGTATATTATTTAACTTTAACCATTTCACATCCCCTCTATGCAGAAGGGACACTTTGTAACAAGAAAGCGCTCTAAGAGTGAACGAATGTATTCTTATGAATACAAATTGATTCGTTTCTCTTAGAGGGCTTTTTTGTATTTTAAAGCACCTAAAACTTTTTTAAGGAGGAGTAATTGATGAAAACACACATTTTTAACAAGAAGGTTGAGTTTATGGAGGGAATAGGGAAATTTCACAAGTCCCGCTTCCGCTCTTACTCAGGGTTGGTGATCTAGATGGACCTGCTGCGCATGATGACCGTTTGGGACTCAGCAGCCAGTGACTTGGACACTAACAGTGTTGTAACAGGAAAAGGAGTTTCAAGTGTGCGTGTGAGTGAAGGAGCTTTTGGACGTATTATTACTGTCCTCACTTCTCAGCTTACATTAGACGAAGTAAGTTCGCGGTTTGTTCAAATCAAACGAGCGGGTTGCTTTCGTTGTCGCAGCTTGAAGCTCTTTTTTAATGGAAATATTCCAGAGAAACTTCTTCTAGAGAAAGGTCTACATAAAAAGGGTCCTCTTTGGAAGTTACCGCACAATGAGATCAGTATATTAGCTGTTCCATTTGGTGCAAATGAATGGTGTTTCATGATAGAGAAACGAACAGGGCATGGAGTTCCAACTCATGCTCTATCGTATCTTCCCTATTATGACTATCAATTACAATTGGAGGTAGAAATCGGATGACTAAAAAATCAGCCGTACTTATTGATGAAATGAATGCAATGGCACAACTTCATAAATTGGGAATTAAAGGAATCAAACCTTGGAATTCTTTTTACAAGACGATTGAAACATTTTTTATTAATAGCTCACTGCCAGCTGAGTATCACTTTTATGGCGCTAATGTTCCTAAGAAATTAGAGCCTCAAAGATACGAACTAAGAGAGAAATTTTTTAGAGCTCTTATCCGTGATGGAATTAGTGTTCATAAAGGCTTCGTGGTGCAAGACCATGAAAAGAAGTTTATTTCAAAAGGAGTAGATGTCCTCCTTTCGCTAGATTTGGTGGATCTATCATTAGAAGGTTATGATGAAATCTACGTTTTTTCAGCGGATGGGGATATCGTACCTGCTATTCAACGCGCGAGAGAGAATGGCACGATTGTAAAAGCAATTGTCTCTTTTGATACACCAGCAAAGCATATGGTAGAAGCAGTAGATGAAGTCATTCGCCTTAGTGATGTTCTTAAAAAGATTCCTTCCAATCATATTTTGAGACAGGAAAGAACAAATACAAGAACATTTAAAAAGGAGAGTGTTGCATAATGGCGACTACAACACCTAAATGGGCAATGGAAAAAGGGAAAAAAATCATTGAAGAGGCCAAAATTCGTTATGAACAGGCAAAAAAACAAATTCCAGCTGAATATCATGAATTTGTTGTGTTGTTGCCTCAAAATGTAAAAGTTAGTCAGACCCAGGTAGACATTGATTCTCATGCATCTGAGCTTGGTTTCTTTGCTACTAAGAACGGTACATATGTATCGGTTTCTTATCCATACATGGCAGTCAACGGCCGGGTTAAGATGGCTAGGGATGACCATCGCAAGGCTGGCAAACTTCTGCATTTCAACGAGCCTGCTATAAGTAATCAAGGAAAAAGCTTAAGCGTTACCATTGAATCAGAATTACTTGGTAAGGCTACTGGCAGTTCGTTAATTCCTTTAGGAGAAAATGCCAGTGGGGCAGAACGAGATAATCCGCTCGAGGTGGCTGAAACCAGTGCCATTGGCCGGGCATTAGGCTTTTTAGGTTATGGGCTTATCGGTACAGGAATCGCATCGGCAGAAGAAATGGACGGTGCGGAAGGTGAAGAAGAGGATCAATCCCCTGAAAAGCCTACTGGTGATAACCATAACAATTCGAGTGGTAATAATAATTCTCCATCTGTTTTTCGGATCAAGGTCCTTGATTTACCGAAATTCAACCGAGATGGCAGCTGCATATTCCATGCTTTGACCCATAAACGACAAGAGGTTGAGGTAGTGGTAACAAAGCAACATAAAGCTTACATGGACCACTTAGGTGTCGATCAGATCATAAATGTAACCGGCTGGCTGAATAACGACCGGATACGTGTAGACGCATCAAAGGCACCTGTCATTGAGGGTTCAGGAGCAGCTTAATATTCATTATTGAAGAGGAGTCAGTACATAGGTACTGGCTCTTTTCTGTTTTTTAAGATAGTCCAAATTACTTTTTAAGGAGAGATTTAAAATGGCAAAAGCAGTTTTTAAAAGAATGAAATTACCAGAAGCAACTATTCAGATGGTAGGGGAGAAGGTTCCTGAGACCGTTGAAAGAATCGAAAGCTTAAATAGTCCCAAAGCTCAGCAGGTCTATCGGGTGAAATTTAAAGACTTGGAACCTCATGCCTTTATCGTTTCAGATGAAGCAGAGAAAGGTAAGGCTAAGTTCTATCACTATTGTGAGAAAAACGAAAAGAATAGCCAATGTACCCATTTAGTACTCGGCGCCGCTATAGCAGAAAAAGTAGGATTTCAGGTAGAGAAGGCTTCATTTGGTTTTGATATTGCCGGGATAGAAGCATTGCCTTTTCCCAAAGAGGATAAGGAATACTCTAGCATGAATAGTCTTTTTGAATTGCTAGAGCCGGTAGAAGAAGAACCAAGTACTTCTTCTACCGCTCCTGCAGCGGCTATTCCAGCATCCCCCTCAATTCCAGCACCCGTTTTAAAAAGGAACTGGAAAGCGGGTTGGAACGAAATCCAGGAGCATCTTCAAAATGAAGGCCTATCTACCAGAATGATCTCCAAGCTACAAGCCAGGAGAGCTGAGATTCATACTACAGTTGGACTTAGACCAATGACAATTGAGCCTCAAAAACCTAATTTTCCATATCAGGGAGAGATGTTGGCCCGCTCATTACGACACATCTTAAAAGGCAAAGACCTTTTGCTGATAGGAAATAAAGGGAGCGGTAAAGATACTTTAATCAACACGATCTCTTGGATCCTTGGTTTACCAATGACTGTTTATGTTGGGAACAAAGATGAAACTAAAGAAAGTTTAGTTGGGGAACCGGCCTTTAGGAATGGAGAATCAACATTCGACCCTTCTGAGTTTGCAAAGGTGATTAAATATGGTGGCATTGTCAACATGGCCGAAATCAATATGCTTGTTGGGGATGTTACCTCGATCCTTCATTCCGTTGCAGATGAAAACAGAGTGTTAGCTACTCCAATAGGATCCATTCACCGTCATGATCATTCCGTCATTGTCGGAAGTATGAACGTGGGTGAAGGCTATCAAGGAGTGAAGGAACTGAACGATGCACTAAAAGATCGCTTTGCAATCCTTCGACTTCCATATACAACCGACTTTAAACAGTTAATCGAGAAGAAAACAGGTTTGGATGACCTCCATGCTCTGATGTTTCTTGAAAAAGTGAAAAACGCTATAAGCAAGCTGATTTCAGAGGAGTCTCAAGGACATGCTGCTGATACCTTACGTGGCTATATCGATGCTGCGGAATATTTTTGTGATTATGGAGTAACTAATGACACAAAAACTGAGGTAATCGAGGACTATATTATCAACAAAATCGAGGACCTTGATGAGTACATGTCTGCTAGAGATATGATTCGGACTGAAGCCTGGAAAGACTTCCCGACATCGAAAGAGGAAGAAGAATATATGAAGGGGGCTATGTAGATGACTACCGCTCTTTCATTACGCCAGGAAAAGGTTAAGCAAAGAGAAGGAGTGCGTTTAAAACGCACTCTTCGTTCTTTATTTGGAGGCAAAGATTTTGGCTTTCTTTGGACTGATGATTCAACCTCATATACAGATGGAGAAACCATTTGGGTCAAGTATGAAGTTCAAACGGAACATCATCGACTCTTTTCTCCTGAAGAATGCCGTATTCTACGAAAGGGACATGGTCTCCATGAAAGAGGTCATATTGAGTTTGATTACCTTCCGGATTATGTTCAATGGCAGGTAGACAACCATTCTACAAGGCTTGAGGACTGGAAAGACTTTTCAAGTCCCAAGTATCCCAGTCAATGGCTTCAATTCTTTGGAAACATGAGCATGGACGGAAGGATGGAAAACTTTGTGGTTCTTAAATTCCCTACTTATAAAGATTATGTAGATTTTACAAATTATGAGTGGAGATTTGGAATCCGGGAGGAAGGTATAGGAGAAAATCCTATCCAGGACTTCCAAGATTGTTATTCTTCCAGAGTATTAGGGATGAACGATTTAGAGGGTTGGCTGCCAGAAGCGGTTGAACTGGTCAACACCGTCCAGGAGAAAATTGAGGAATTACGGTTTGCTCCCTCTACCAAGGAATGCTTAGAGCTAGTTTCCTCCATCATGAAGGAGGTTTGGCCAACTTTAGCCGAGTGGATGGAGTTAAATGATATGGAAATGGACCAACCGCCTGCAGATTACCAATCTGATTCACACGAGGATGGACAGCAGTGGGGGGATTCAAAAGAAACGAGAGAAAATGCTCAGAGTATCCTTGTTCAAGTCGAGATAGCAAAAGAAGACTCTGCTAGAGAACAAGAGAGTTCAACTGAAAAAAACACCACTGGCTCAATGAATGAATCCGAAGGCAAAGAACCAGAGGAAACTGACGAAAGTGACAAAGAGAAGCCATCTAAGCCTGATTTTTCTCATATTATCCGGATAGAAGAGAAGCAGCAGGAAAAAGACTTTAAAGAAGCTGATGAATTAGTAAGTGACTTTGAAGAAAAGAATGATGAGGTATCTATTGAGATTCCAGAAAAGAAAACACGTCTTAACGAAGAGATCGTTATAAAAGCGTACCATAGACAAAATGCTAACGAATACGCCAAACTACGCGGAGAAATTAAACGCTTCATTAAGCCTACTTCAAAAGCTCTCAGAGAGCTTCTGGAAGGTGAGAAGGAACAAGTGAGGAAGAACGTCCGCAGTGGCCGCTTCATGCCAAACAAAGCCTGGAAAGCGGTCCATTGTAGTGACTCGAATGTCTTTCAGAAATACAAAGCGGGAACACCAAAGGGAAATGCTTTTGTTTCTTTATTAGGAGATATTAGTGGATCCACTTGGTGCTTGCTACCTGGTGGTATTCCCGTTTATCAGGAGATTCAGAAAGCCATGCTGCTTCTTTTAGAATCATGTGTGGAGGCAGGCATCCCTACAACAGCTCATGCGTTTACGGAAGATGATGAAACCATTATCTATCCTATTAAGCCAAATCCACACCGCTATGGTGAGGAAGAAAAGAGTTACTTAGGGGCAATAAAGCCGGAATTGGGGAATCGTGACACATTAGCTTTACAGTGGTCTCTTGATCAGCTAATAAAGCGTCCAGAGGATATCCGATTAGCCATTATCCTATCTGATGGTCTTCCTGTTTTTGAACATGGAGAAGGTCCTGAGACTATACGAAATATGGTGGAGAAGGCAGAGAAACAGGGAATTGATGTTCTATGTCTATTTGTAGGAGAACCAAGTCCCCATACTATTCAAACTGTTCGAGACATGTATCCTGGCCGCGCTATTTTTTCGGAACAGAACATTGCTCGGGAACTGCAGAAACAAGTAAAAAGAATTATTCGGCAACGCCGGAAGTAAAAACCTTGACCGTCCATTAGGGCGGTTTTTTAATAGGTTAAAAATTTTTTAAGGAGGGTTTTCAGATGTTAAGCAGCTTCAATACTAGCAATCTAATTGGGGAATCAGTTAACCAAAATGGAATGTTTTTTACACCATTCAAAGACAGAAAGGTTGTACCACAGCAGATGGTAGACGTGTATAGGAATTTACACACGAACAATGGATATAGCATCCGCTGTTCTAAATCTGGACTGGTTCTCTCACACTGCAGCACGGTTATGCTCCGGAATGTTCGATTCATCGTTTCCGAGAGCGGGAGACAAAAGACTATTCAGGAGAAGCGGAAAAGAGTGCATGCCTATATTAGAGGAGAATTGGTCGGCATAAATGAGTTAGTACCGGGCGATTTTCTCCAAGTGCATTACAACCCTTACCATACGCCGCTATTTACTCTAGCAGGAGCCAATAAGCCTGTACTTGGGGCAGAAGAAGTGATTTGCTGTGGGAAGTACGCTTATGTGAAGCAGCAAAATCAGATGAGACTATTCGAATAATAGAAAACTCTAAAATAGTTATCTACTTAATAAAATCACAATTCGGAAAATTAACCTTAATTTCTTATATATGGATAAGGACAAATTTGATACCTTTTTAAGGAGGAATATAAATATGAATCATATCGTATTTCTATCAGGGGGAAATGCTAGTTTCGCTGTAGCCGCTTGGGTAAAGGAGCAATACGGACATTTGAAAGGACATAGTATTCTATTATACTTTACCGATGTGAAGTGGGAAGACTTTGATCTCTATCGATTTATTATAGATGCTTCAAATCGCTTGGAGCTCCCTATGTTAATACATAGTAGGGGTTTGACTCCGCCACAATTAATGGTAAAGCAAAAATTCATGGCCAATTCCCGAGTTGGTTCGTGCTCGAAAGAATTGAAAATGAAAGTAGCATCCGATTACATTAAAAAGGGGATTAAACCTGAAATAGAAGTATGGCATAACAAGAAGTATATTAAAACGGATGACTTTATTAGTAATGCGACTTTATACTTTGGTATAGGCGTCAATGAGTTACACCGGGAAGAGCCCATTAAAATCAACTGGGCACCTTATGAGGTTGTAAATCCGCTCATTTACCATGACATAAACATCGATGAGTCTTTAAGGAAATATTCTATTTTGCCCGGACAGCTTTATTCCAAAGGTTTCCACCATAATAATTGTGGTGGTAAATGCATAAAGGGGGGCCAAGCTCATTTCAAAAACCTCTTTATGAAAGACGAGAAGAGCTTTATTGAGTTAATGGAACAAGAAATTGTTATAAGCGATTATATCCGTTATACAAAGCAACCTGCCATTAAAAGCGGAAAATGTAAAGACTATATGTATAAGGATGTCTGGGAGTTTGTTTCAACCGGTGAGAAGTCAGCAAAAATCCAACACATAATAGACACTCATCCCTATACTAAGAATTGGAGATTCGGTAAAAATCGTCACGGTGAAGATATTAAGAAGCCGTTTACGTTCATGAAAACCAAATCCCTATATGAATTAAAACAACAGCCAATGCAATATGATATATTCGATTACGGGGCATGTGGATGTTTTGTAGAATTAGATACTGCCGCCGGGTGATTAAACCATAATTTTGCCGATTTGACAGAATAATGATTAAGCTAGAAAGGATAAGATCAATGCCTAAAAAAATTCAATTATCAATGACCGTAACTTGGGAGTATGATCCAGAAGAGTATGAATATGATGAAGGGATGACAATCGAAGAAAAGGCGAAGCAAGATGCCAGTCATCCGGACATTAAATCTATAATTCGAGAAGAGGGAACATATAGTGAAGTAGCCTGGAAAATAGTTGATTAACTTCAGAATCTTCCAAGTTATATGACTAAACTCTCTTTATATAATTAATAAAACCCTCGATATGCGCATTAGTAGCATATTGAGGGTTTTTGTTTTATGGTTTTACTGTTATCAGTGTATTTCATTCGTTTTCCCCTGATTCTTACGGATAATCCCTATTATGAAGTAGACAATGGTTAAGCCAAATCCTATTATGACTAAAGTTGATACAAATAGCTGCAATTCATTATCGACTAAAAAGTAAGTGACTGAAGAAATTATACCTACACATAGGAAGTAAAGAGCATTTGTAAAACCTTTATTTGAGATGCCCGCTACTTTTTCAATACCCTTGGAGATCAGCGCCGCTAATAAAAGAATTAAAATAAATATTAGTACTCGCACGTTACCATCCTTTTTGTAATAATTGTTAAATATGTAAAAATTATACCACCGGCTGGGTGACATTGATATCCTACCGGTGGCTTAATTTTCACTTATATTTTTCTATAATCATCTCTTGCCTTCAACCATTCAGCACCATAATAATATAAGTTTAATGCAGCTCCAAATGGTCCTACCTTTACCGCACCTTTAACAATGTTTTTAATTAAGGTATAACTTAAAATCTTTCCAGCTCTTAATGCCTTTACAATATCATCAGCAAAACCAGCTACCCCAAAGGTTGCTAGGTTTTTCTCTATAGTTCTAAGGTTATCAGCATGCCCTTGGAACCTAATAAAGTCTCCGTCTTTCCTAGATGCATACTTATAATAGGGACTCTGGCCAGCCATGATAGCTTGACCTTGAGTGCTCGAAGTAAACCTATATCTAACATCAGAAATGTATGAGCCATAGTATGTTGCCATAGGCATTGGCATGACTGTTGGATTGTCCCCGAAGGATTGTTTAGTACTAATCTCTACCGTTTCACCTGTTTCAGTTTCCACAGTAATAGTACCTGTTAATTTATTCTCCGTGACTAAGGTACTGTATTCTTCCACAAGTACTTTCTCAGAACCATTCACTTCATATTTTTGAACGGTAATATCTTGTTTTTCATTCACAAAGGTAACCGTCTCACGATACTCATACAATTTACCATCTTCATTGATCTGATAGACTGATAGCTCATCAGTATCCACAAGTACATTAATTCCCAACTCTTGCTCGACAGGATCTTGCACCCCGTCGAAATATGGAGTTTCAACTCCCCCAGCGGCACTTGCAGCTCCCGCATACGGTGATAAAAGAACAGAAGACAACAGAGTACAACATACGATACTACTAAATTTCTTCATTTTTCTCCTCCTAATTTTGTTTTTACCCCTTATTAATTAGCCAAAAATATACATATTCCTCCTAAAATATGAAAATATTGGATATTATTGAAGAGGGTTCCCCAAAATTCGTCAAAAAAGGAGAAACGAACATGTTGAGAAGCGCAGGAATACTTGGTGTAGGAAGCTATTTGCCACCTTATGTAGTAACAAATGAATACTTCAAAGAGAAGTGCGGCATTTCTGGTAGATCTATCGAAAAAATGACAGGCATCAAAGAAAGAAGATTTACGATTCCAGGCATTAATATGATAGACATGACATATGCAGCAGGGAAAGCGGCACTTGAGAATGCGAATGTAGATCCAACCGAAATTGATTTTGTTATTCTCTCCACTATTACACAGGAACGTATATATCCTTCTATTGCATGCCAAGTTCAAAATCGCCTCGGCATCCCAACGACAGCTGGGGCATATGATATGAGTGTAGGCTGCGCTGGTTTTGTATTCGCTCTGTTAAATGCCTTCCAGTATGTACAGACCGGCTTTGCGAAAAAAGTGTTGGTAGTTGGTGTAGATGAATGTTCCCGAAACATGGTATTAGAAAATAAGAAGGAAAGAAAGGTAAATATATTGTTTGGCGACGGAGCGGGTGCTGCTATTGTAGGAGAAGTGTCAGAAGGGTTCGGCCTTTTATCATCAACGGTAGGTTCTGACGGATCCGGGTCTGAGTATATGAGTGAAGACAGTAACCATAGGCCGTCAATGGATGGCGAGGCTATTTTTCAGTTTGCTTCAACATACATTCCGATAATTGTAAATGAGGTCTTACTAAAAGCGAATTTAACTCTTGATGACTTGGATTATCTTGTTCCACATCAGGCTAACCTTCGTATTATTGAAAAAGCGGTATATAACTTGGATTTCCCAATTGAGAAGGTTGCCACTCATGCTGTCCAGTACTATGGCAACACCTCTTCAGCAAGTGTGGCACTCGCTCTTGCTGATGAAGTAACAGAGGGACGAATTAAAGACGGAGACTATGTCGCCCTCGCAGGCTTTGGATCAGGTTTAGCCTGGTCAGCAGCACTAATAAAGTGGGGGAAGTAATCGATTCAACCTTAGCTAATAAGAGGCTTTAAAGGACAAGCTTTGATTTTATAAGCTCATTTTTTGTAGATTTAGACCCAATTATTGATGGATTACTTTAGTGAGTCAGGTATACTTAAAACAAACAAAATGAACCAAGCGTTTGTTACGGGGGATTGAAGCATGTTAGATGGTATGCTAATCTTGTTCTTTTTATTTTTTATTGGGCTCATCCTTTATCACTTTATTGAACAATTTAAATTAAACAAGCGTCTTAATAAAGCAGGTATAGAAGAAATAGATTTGATGAAGGGTGATGAGTTTGAAAAATATCTAAGAGTCCTTTTTGATAAACTCGGATTCCGTGTCAGGGTAACAAAAGCATCAAATGACTTTGGTGCTGACCTTATACTCGAAGGAGACGTTAAAGTCGTAATACAAGCTAAAAGATATAAAAAGAAGGTTGGTATAAGGGCAGTACAAGAAATAAATACAGCCTGGGATTATTACAATGCTCAGGAGGCTTGGGTAATTACGAATAACTTTTTTACAACACCAGCGATAAAACTAGCTCAATCTTCTAATGTTAAATTAATAGACCGCTATGAATTGGTAGAATTAATTTTAAATTCAAAAAGCTCGTCTGCTGAAAAAAAGCACTTTTGGAGTTCGTGAAAAAAAGTCCGTAGTTATCAATAACTACGGACTTTTTATAAAAATTTTAGGCATTGATTTTACAATTAATAAGAAACATAAGGGCTTAATCTAGATAAGCCATGAGCATTTAGAATATCTTTCTGTGCTGTTAATGCCTGCCTTGCATAGTCTACTAGATCAAGAGTTGGTCCTTTACTCAAATAGTCAAGTCTGCTGTAATGGAGGATGTTTTCTGAATTAATACTACCCTGAAAACCAATGTAATCCATTTTATCGGTATTCATATCGTATACACCATTAAGCCATTCATTATTCAGATATAAATTTTTCACATCAGTATCGTACAATCCGTTCTTATTTGCATTCCATTGTGTAGAACTGATTTGTGATTTACCCATTGGCAGGGGATTAAATGTATAAACGCCGCTAATAGAGGATTTCTTTATTCCCCCACCATATTTAAACTTTGATTTATCTGGAAGTAACCAATTAGCTGAGCGTATATCTAAGTATGTCTTTGTTGCTAACCAACCACCTAATGAATGACCAGTAAAGTACCATTGATAACTCCTGTATGCCGGGAAAGCTTCATAAATATAATTTGTAAACAACTGAGCCTGATAGTTTTGTCCAGGTGCATTACTTGATAGAGTCTCTCTGGCAGTGTTGGCATCATTAAGGTCCGGTATGAAATTCCAGCTTTTATCTGTACCGGAGAAAGCGATAAATAACTTATTGCTGCCTTCTGCAACCACTGCCATTGCTTTAAAACCGGTCCCATCCAGTCTCAACCATTCTCCAGTACTGGAAGAAGCACTCATCGGATGGTAGACATCTGCATTAACATCGACTGCTGAAATAACTTTAAATTTGCCCGCCCCATGCTTACTGTTAAGATCGTCTTGGATAGTTTTACGAGTATAAGAGCTGTATTCTGCAGAATAAACGAGTCTTGATAAATCATAATATAGACGGTTGTAATTATCTGCATATCCTGCATTTGCTGCTCCTGGGCTCACAATAACTGAAGAAACTATTAACACTAAAGTTAAAGTAAGTAAAGCGGCCATCTTTCTTAGGTTTCCAATCATTTACATATCACTCCCCAAATAAAATACTTACTAAGTATAGGAAAATATGTAAATTAATTCAATACAATCTATGTAAAGAATATATTAATAATATTAGCTGATCTCTCTTACTTTTGAATTGTGAACTATAATGGGACAATAAAAAACCTTTTAATGCAATATTACATACATAAAAAGGGTTTGAAATCTGGGGGTGACCTTGCTAGGGAAAAGCAAAGCATCCTATTTAAATGTTTTAGTTGTATATACTTTCTATCTTTTGTATAATAAACAAGAACATTTGTTCTGTTATAGGTATAACCCTAGCAGATTCTTTATTCCTCTCTCCAACACCGGCCAAGATAGCCGGTGTCTTTTTTTATTTCACCTTTACTTTAAGCAATTTCATTCCAGTTCTTTGCTGGGATTTCTTCATTGCTTCAGCAAATTTCTTTTTAATATCCTTTTCTTTTTTTTTGCTCATATCTCTCTTCCTCTCACTCTTCTTTTTATTAGTCCCATTATGGTCAAACCATACTTTTTTTAATCAATTTAGGTTCTAAAAATAAGACAACCTTCTTATATTAATAGAAAAGTGGAAAGGTGACCCTGAGAAAGGAAGATTATATGAGTAGCATAAATCCTATGTTTGATGATATGAAGCTAAATAAAGTTCCTAACACGATCTCACAGCCACAAGCAAAACCAACAAAACCGCGAAAAGAGCGGGTGGATAAGACTAAAAATGTCAAGCTGCCTGTAGATCACATTCTTCATATGCAGCTCAGACGTTATGTTAAATTAGCGTATCCCCTATATATGAGAAAGATGGGGAAACCATTATCACAGACTAAGTTCAATACATTGCTGCTACGGTATGTATTAAATCACCAGGATATAATCAATTGGGATTGGCCATATCAAGATAGCAAAAGATACATGCATACGAACTTATTAAAGACAGAGCACAGAGAAATAAGCGGCCCCTATGGACTGGCAATCCAAAAGGGTTTTTCAGATCGTAAGACCGTTTATATTATGATAAAGTCCGGTGTTCAATGGCTGGAGAGGGGCGGAGACCTTGAAGAAATCATATAGCCAATGGAATGTTCTGCAAGAAAGACTAAGTAACCAGAAGGATAGCCTTCTAGATTTTTTGTTTACTTCCAAGTATCGATACATAGAAATCAAACTACCATACTATGAATACTTAAGAGGGCAGGTTTTTTGCCAGGACTTTATGGACCTATTCGATGAGGCTCCTTATACTTTTTCAGTCGTAGACTTAATGTCTATTTTATTTGAAGACTTTCTTAACCAAATAAAAAAGGGAAATACCCAATATGAAAGCATGGCTCGCTTCTTAGTGGATAACAAATACAAATATTTAGAGCCTCCTAAGAAAGAAACCCGGGTATTAAAAAAAGTGAATACCAACCTGTTTTCATTTGAAACGACTGAAGAGGTAATGTCTGTGAAGGAGGAAGATAGCAGAAAAGCCTACCTGACAGTCAAAATTCGAGATAAGGTACTTTTAAGGGGAGAAATATTTCTTCATGATCTCTCTCCATTCCTTCATAAAGAGCAGCTTCAGATTGAAGAATTATTTGCTATCCTTTACCTTGATTTTATTGCCAAAATTAAAGAAAAGGGGAATAATGTTGATGTCATGAAGGCCATTCTCAACCGGATAACGTAGGAGGTCTTCTTGACAAACATATATGCTTTTAAGATAATAGAATCAAATTAATATTTATTAGTGTACGGAAGAACCGGCACATGGGTATACGCTACCCGTGTGCCTTTTTTTGTTAAAAAGGGGGGACTTCAAATGATATTGATCGAGGATTTACTTTACCGGTTAAGACACGACAGTGAAACAATCGAAAAAGAGATGCTAATAGATACATTTAATCGAATTTTTCTCAGCCAAAGAGTGGAACCTTTCTTTGCCCAACAGCAGTTGATTGTATTAAATGAAGCTTACGAAGATTCCCCTAGTAAAGACTTCCGGTCTATTCTAGTAACAGCAAAAAAATTAGCAGCACAGCGGGAATATGGAATAGGTTTAAATCACCTACTTGGCACCATATTAAGTCTAGCAAGCTCTAAGAAACAGCAAAATCCCCCTCATCAGTGATAAGGGGGACCTGCTATCAGATTTAAGGCTGTTTATTAAATTAGTTTTATAATAGCAGACCAATTTCAAAGTTGCAAGAGTTTTAAAAATTCTTTTACTCAACTAGAAAGTTATGGTAGTATAAAAGTATCAGATTACGGGGCTGGGGATACGTCCATCCTTTTAGGGGAGAAGTGTATCTATTTTTTCAGCGACCGTTTTTAATAAATAGGGCGTTTTTTTTATGCAAAAATAATTTTCCCAAGCAAAAAGCTGATCGCGCCAACGACCAGCTTAAAATTAAAATTTGTGTCCATCAAAACGCCAATTCTGATAGACGAATGATCCAGATAAGATCTTTAAATTTGCGCCAACAAATTTAAAGAAAGCCACTAAAACTTAAGACTTAAAACTAAATACTAAATACTTAAAACTAAATACTTTAGTATCCTTCGAAAAAAATATACTTTCGAGGGCTAGTTTTTTATTGGCTTTTTTAAATTGTTATCTTTATTATACTTATTTTTCACAGTAGGCGCAACGGTTCAGACTTACTTTATATCAAATAAAATAAGACTTTATCATACATATTCTGACAGGGAGGAGGAGAGCCAAAATGAAGAAAAAACAATCAATTTCGGTTAAAGGCGTTAAGTTTTTTCAAAGGCATTTAGATTTATTAAAAGCTGAACAAGAACGTTCTCCTCTTCCTGCATCCTCGTTAGCTTTATATATACTTATGCATCTCAAATGTGATGACCTGGGAAGAATTAAAGGCAAGGAATTCTCTCTATCAGATTTTCAACAAAGCGGAATACCTTATACAACTTTACATACTGGCAAAATGGTATTGCTTGAAAGAGGGCTTATTCGTGAAGTCATTATTAATGACTTACCTTCCTTTGAGATCGTAGGATATAAAGAATTAAATTCCCCTGAACATCGTATTGAAGGGGACAAATTAAGCTATTTCCGTATTCCTTATGAATTATTAACAAAGCCCCTTCTTAAAAGTTTAGTTTCAGCAAGAGAAGCTGCCGGCATTTTATTAGTATTGGACCTGTTCAATCGATTCACTCGTTTTATCGGGAAAAACCAAGCAGAGGCAATGCAGGCATCGTTTATCTATACAATGAAATCTTTACAAGACAAGACGAAAAAATCCGCTTTAAAGATCAGACACATCATTAATTTGATACGGGATTTTTTCTCATTTGAAGCCTGTGATTATAATGAGAGACGTCCGAATAAAGAGCGGGTTGCTGTAACTAAGAAGAATGTAATTCAGATTGTTATTAAAAAGTTTAAGGTATGTATTAACCCTGATTTATTGCTTATCGAAGAAGACGAACATGCAACAAAAACATTAGAAGCCGCTTTCCGTAAGGAATTAACTGTCAAATTAGAGAATACCGGGATATCTTACCATTCGAAAGAATTGCGTGATATGCTGACAGCTGTTAAACAAGAGGTCATTAACGTTATGCAGTTTTCAACCCAGCAGACAGTTAAGGAGAGGAACCGTTTTATTCGAAACGTATTCTCCTTAGCTTTAGATAGCTTAATTGACTATTACCAGTTAAAGTCAAAGGAAAACAGCAATTTCACTTTTGGCAGCATAGGATCTTTCATGAGAAAGAGCTTAAGAAGCTCCATGCAATCGTTAGTTGTTATTGAGCTTGATCCTGGTGATCGAATAGAAATTGCCTCTGGTTATTATGAACGATACCGAAAATACCCTGTTGTATTTTCAAATTGAATAGAACTTCAGCCATGTGAAAAAATCGAAGGGTCACATGGCTTTTTGGGTTTTAATCCTTTTATCATTTATTATTATTTTTCAAGCTAAAGGCCGGTATTCATGTTCAATTTCATGAATACCGGTCTTTTTGTTGTATCCAAAGATAATAGGGTCACTTTTCTAATTCCGAACGTGCTAAGATTCCTCTATTCTCAAATACGAGTAATCTTTTGTGGATTCGTGGATATTTGGAGATTCAATATGTGAGTTTTAAGGATTATTGGTACTTTAAGTTGTGTAAATATGGATAGTTCTATACTATATTCGTGGAAACTGGTGTTAATTCGATTCTTTCAGATGCTAAAGAGGGGACAAGCCTTACTCGGCCAATACACTACACTGAAGACGATGTGCTCTATATTTTTAAATAATTGATCTTTTTTATTATTAAAACTTGATACTTTTTATTTCACTAAATTGAATGAATGAAATACTGTATGTACATGCTTTTTTACAAAAAAAAAACGATCATTCCTAATTAAATGATCGCTTTTCAAAAATATTTAAGATTTCTGGGTAGAAATTTTTTCATCTACACGCTTCTCAATCTGTTGAAGTTGTTCCGAATCCTTTAATAGCTCCTGCTTGTTTTGTTCAATGAGAGCTAGCATTGATGCTTTATTTGGTTTTCTCATTAAAAATCCCTCCTTCAATTCAAATATAGTCAAAAAGTAGCAAATTGTCGAAAAATGCAAAAAAAAAAAAAAACGCCCTTCATATGGACGTTAGCTAACCCAGCTCTCAAAGCTTGGAATTCTTAATTTCCCGTTGCTTGTTAGATTTCGATATTTCACGTTACAAGAGAGAGGTTTAATATAAACAAATTCTCCTTTGTCTAAAATCTGATTGTCTCTTGTATATTGATAGAACTTCCTTCGTTCTGTTGGAGGCATAAATTCCATAACCCCAGCTGGTTCATTATCATCAAACTGCAGCAGGAGGCCGAATTTCTTTTTGCTATAACCAACAATATTGATCCTGGTGTATTTATAATTGATGACCTTTAAAACTTCTTTTGACCTCCGGCCGATAAGATAAGGGGCATCAGCCTTTTTTTGAACTATCCCCTCAAGATCATGCTGCTTTATTAATTCAAAGTATGCCTTTGCATTGCCGCTCAGCCATTTCACTTTTGTTACCAGCTCAGAATCAGTAGGTAGGAGTTCTTCTAATAGCTGTTTTCGTTCTAGAAGTGGCAAATGAGTGACCTTCTTATCATTAACATAAATCACATCAAATATAGCAAACTGAACTTGATAGGGGGCTTTTAAACTTTTAAATCGGCTCATCATCGCTTCGAAGTTGGGTTTGCCATCTATACCAGGTACAATCAACTCCCCATCGTATACGCCATCTGGAAGCGGGACAGAGGCAATCTCTGGGAATAAGGAGGTAACCTCGTTATTATGGCGGGTATATAAACGGGTAACACCATTAAGTTTTGTATATAGTAAGCGGATACCATCTAGCTTTAACTCGGTTATCCACTTAACATCATCAAATGGAAGGTTGTCTGCTGCTTTATGCAACAACTGTGGAGATACAAACATACTTTCACCTCTAACCCCATTTTACATCAGCATGATGATAAACGAAGGAGGTACTTAGAGGGATACAAAGAAATTTGTACTAGTATTACCATTAAATTTTTTATAAAGTAAGTTAATCCATTTCGTTTTAATTATCTACATTAAACTGCATAAATAATTTGTACAAGGACCTGAAAGAGTCCCTCCTGCATCCCTCCTTTATTGTGGCTAAAAACAACATTTTAAGGTTTCTTTATTTTTAAATGATAGTCCTTCCAGGTACCTAGATGTATTACTTTCTTTTCTTGTACAGACATACACTAAAAACCTATTATGAATAAGAACTTCTTTAATTTTTTTAAATGTTATTGTTTACTTTTCTCTAACTAATTCGTCTTATGTTTGATGGGAAAGGGGGCAGAGATGTTTGAGGAAGAACAAGCAAAGACTTTAAACAGCGAATTAAATGTGGTTTACAAATATCTAAGAAAACATGGAATTTCACATGTCGATGCCCAAGATATTGTCCAAGAGACTGCTTTTAAATTTCTGTCCTATTCAGACTCTATAAAATCCCAAAACATTAGAGGGTGGCTCATTCGAGTGGCCTTAAATTATCATCATGATCAATATCGAAAGAAAAAAAGAATAAAACTTGGATTTAATGATGAACACTTAAAATTATTATCAAATGATTTGCCTGAAGACCTTTTACTTGGAAATGAAAAAAAAGAAGAAATACAGACAACATTAGATCGACTTAATCCCCTTTATAAAGAATTGATTTTGCTTAAATATTATTGGGACTTAAAGTATAAAGATATTTCAATTTTGCTTGATATGAAAATAGATAATGTGAAAACAAACTTGTATCGGGCCCGGAACCAATTCATTAAGTTTTATAAGGAGGTTAAAGAATGAGCGACAAAAATCCAAGAGATGAGGCACATGAAAGTAGTGAACAAAGTGAACCTTTAGAAGAAATTGACTTTACAAGCAGCCCATCTTTTCAAAAAGTTTTTAAGAAAACCAGGAGGAAACAAACCTTCAAATATGTCTTTATTGCTTTCCTTACTACCGCAATTGTAATTACAGCTGTTATATTTGGGAGCCAAGCCATTCTAAACAATAAGATAAATGAACAACAACAAAATTCACTTAACGAAACTGTGTCTGGCGCAAATGTTCAAATCAGTGAATCATATTATCATCATGATATGTTTAGTGTTAATGAAGAAACTAAATATCGTAAGCAACTTGGCGATCGCTATATAATTTGGGATAAAAAAACGAAGAGGATCCCGTTAATTGGAAAGATAGAAACAGTTAGCCAAGGAAGTGGGATGACAGGAATAAACACGTTGGATAAAGAAGCTAAAAGAACAGTCCGTTATAATGACTTCAATAACGAAAGAGAAATAGAATTTTATTACCCTGACGTTTCTTATAGTCCCCTTCCTAAAGAACTGGATGTAGCCCTGGGCTTGGAAACCGACAAACTTATTGAAATTGCTATTTCATTTAAACAACCAATGACTTTAGATCAACTCAGTAAACAGCTTGGCAACAAGAATGTAAATTGGTTATGGGTAGATACCACATCCAAATCAAAAAAAGAAGAAATAAATAAAATAAAGGGGGATAGTGTTAAAACCAAATGGGGTGAAGATGCTTTCGGTTTTGATGTGTCAGGTGATTTGCCCTACACAACCGAAACCGGGCAAGTATTTATAAGTAATATGAAGGAACTTAGTAATTCAAATTCCACAATTAAAAAGGCTTTAAAAACTATTAGAGAAAACACAAAAAACTCCAATGGAGAGTTGTTGATAAGTGGTGCAGTAGTAACCGGAACTCCAGAGGAATTGGAACGCTTTAAAGAACTGAAATTTATAAGAGCAACTGTGCTGGGAGCAACAATAGATAGATATTAAATAATAATGAATATTTAGTTGGCTTAATTTGTACACTACGCTCCCGTCTTTTAGACGGGAGTATTAAATTTTTCTAACTGCGACTTACAATTAACTGAATACTCTTTAATAAAATGATAATATACAACCTATAGGAGTACTTGCTACTGGGTTTGAATAATCTAATAAAGTTTAGGAAAGCAAAACCTATGAAGTCCTTATACAAAGGATAAAAGTGGAGGGAATTCAATGTCTAAGGATGAAAATAAAAACCAGAAACAAATGAAGGCTCAAACTGTATATAGAAAACTTACACAACAAAATAAACCAGAAAAGACTAAAAACAAATGGGGGATATATGATGTAGTCATTGTCTTATTATTTATATTAATTCTATTATTAAATAAAATTTTTGATATTTAGGTATTATACTGAACTATTTATAACCTGTTATTTTACCGCTTTTAGAAGAACCCTTTCCATTTCATCATAAGTCCTTCAATTACAATATTTATTATAGGAGTAATTTTTAGTTCCTCATTAGTAAAACAAATCTCCATTTGAACCTATCCAAATCAGAGTTAGTTATAATTTTTAGATGCTTTTATTAGATATCCTACCAAAAAAATTCCTAATTTTTCAATTTTTATGGAAATTAAAACCCAATGCTGTTATTATTTTACATAGGGTTGGCCAACCTTTATAATCTCGTACACTACTATTATTGACAATGTATAAAAAGGAGCAATACTAAAAATGAAAAAATCCCTAATATCTTTACTAGCTATCTCAACTTTTACAATGGGAGGATTATCTGTAAGCGCTGAAGAAATTGATTCTTCAAGTGATAATGTTAATAACGAAGCCATAGAGATTTATGATGAATTAGATTTTGGTTCAGCCCTGGATCTCGAAGAATATACTGAAATTGAAAATGGTAAAGATGGACTAAATACACAACCGGGATTTGTAGAAAATTCAATTACGATTATGGAATCACAGATACCATTGAAAAGAGATTCATCGCCGATTACTACACTTGGAGCTGGAACGTGGGATTATATTACCTCTGACACTATTAATACAAGTGCTTCTAAGATAGTTCATTCAAATGGTGGGAATTTTAGGTTTGTCGTTGATCAACCTTCCATTGGTCCTGGCTTCACATGGATGTATAAAATTATGGAAGATGACGGGGCTATTGGTGATGATACTTTGGGCACAGTTACCTTAAGTAACATTGGAACTCCACAAGAGATAATTGTTGACGCTAGAAATTATGTAGACGGTGACAATAATAAAGCAGAGTTTTATATAATTAAAATGACAGTTCCTACAAGATCTGTATATGTAGAATTTTATGATTAATTGACAAAAATAAGGTTAATTTTAATTTTTATCACTCAAATAGTATATAAATAATGTCCTCCTTTCAATTTTTGAGAGGCGGACATTATTTATGTAGAAAAAAGTTAATTTATTTTGTTAGGAGTTAAACTATGCTTATTAAAAAGGACAAATATATAGATAAATTTTATGAGTTATTGTTTTGTTATAAGAGAGCTATTCATCTCTAAACCTCTTTTTCTTTTAATTTCGCTGCTCCTCTCTTATTATTTTCCTAATTATTGAATACTGTAAAAACATTATTGGAGGTTAGATTTTGAAAAAAATTAAATCCTTAATAGGTGGAATAGTACTTGGAATTATAATTTCATACTTTATCCTAGATTATAATGGTTGGACTATTTTCGAAATGGATGATAAGGGGAATACAGTCAAGACCACAAATGAACTGGATTTTGATTTACTTACAAATTCTTTTTTAATCATATTACTGTGTACGTTACTAATATATATAGCTTGGACTTTAGTGGAAAAATTCAGAAATAAATAATCTACTCTAATAAGCTTTCTGGCCGGTTCGTAAAAGGGTCGGCTTATTTGAATTAATGGATTGACTTTTATTATTTTTTCATTAGTGGAGTATAAGCAATATCGGGGTGCCGAAGAAGGCTCTTAGATTGTTACATGGAAAATTGTACTAGAAATAAGGGAGCTGTACATACTATAGGAAATTAAGTTGAGGTGGTTCAAAAATGGATCTCGATTTTCAGAAAAAAGAACAAATACTGTCAGAATTTAAATCAAACATAAATAACATTGTGAAGAATTCAAATGTGAAGGAGGTTGAGTGTTAATGACGTTTTATAATGACCCGAAATTGTCGACGCTAGTTGTCCTGAAACTGACGGATTCACTGACCAAAACGAAAGGGAAGCTGTCATTGCTTCCCGAACATTCTTATACATCTACTTGATACGTTTCATTTTTCTTTAGATAAAACCTGACTTCATTTCGACCGGTTAGAATATACCAGTCTCTGCCCAATTCTAGACGGCAGGAAAGAATCTGTCCGTATCCTAGATGAAGCTCAAACCATTCCCCACACCGCATTTTATAACCTGAATTATCCCCCCAAAATACAACCCAACAGTCCAACTCTTCATTGTAATTCATATCTTTCCAGCGGCCCTTCATGAAAGTTCCCCCTGGATGACTTGCTTAATCATATGATCGTCAATGATTCTTCGACCATTTTGTGAGCCGTATAAAAGGCTATGGGTGCAGAGTTTATTAATGAGTCTAGCTGCTCCACCAGAGAACCGATGGATTTCATCTAGGGCTCCGTCAGAAAATATGGGTTGATCCACTCCGGCATACCGAAGATGCCTGGAAACATACTCCCCAACTTGGGCACGGTCTAGATGGCCTAACTGGAATTGGATATCGATTCTTTGACGAATCGCTGCATAGGACTGGAGTCGAAGTCGATCCCACAATTCACTTTGACCGACGAGAATAAGTGCCATCGGGCTTTGCGAATCCATCTTAAAATTCAGAAGGAATCGAACCTCTTCAAGCATTTCCCGATCGAGCAGGTGAGCTTCATCCACTACCACAACAGGTTGGAGTCCTCGTATTCCTTTCATTAATTCAATCTCCCGATGTAGTTGCCGTTTTGCATCTCCTCGATAAAACTTTGCTTCAGAGCCTAACTGTTCTAATAGACCTTTGTAAAAATGGCGAGGAGTTAAC
Source organism: Cytobacillus sp. Bac17 (assembly GCF_024519925.1). Classification (NCBI taxonomy): domain Bacteria; kingdom Bacillati; phylum Bacillota; class Bacilli; order Caryophanales; family Bacillaceae; genus Cytobacillus; species Cytobacillus sp. Bac17. The sequence goes on from NZ_JALJRC010000014.1 coordinate 112,203, forward strand.
TTCGAATCGGACAGATAAAGGACGTGGAATTTCCCTTTGTCCAGTTTGTCCACGAACTTACGGATTGTCGTTGTTTTTCCGGTGCCACTATCTCCACTCAGGATGGCAAAAAGCTGTCTTTCAGCTGCATATTTCAGTCTTCCGAGGATTTCTTGCGTCATGGAAGAATCATAGAGCTGTTCCGTTGGCAGATTTCGGGTAAAAGGGGTATTTTCCATTTCGTAAAAAGCTTCAAACAAGAGAATCATCCTCCTTCCAAACGCCACGGAAGGTTACGGCAGTCTTCTGTTCGCTTTTGCGTTTCTCATTCTTTCGTTCAGCTGCTTTTAATAGTCTGGAAGATTCCACATTCTGCACCTGCAGGTGCTCCGGTAATGCAGGACGTTTTCCTGCTCTTTCTCCAATGATGAGCTTTCTTGCTTTCCAAGGAGCGTGATCCTCAAACTCAATGGTCAGCTCTTCGATATTTGCCGGGTCATAGACTACATCAACCTGTCGACCCATGAAGGCCAAACCCACCTCATATTTTTGATCCATAAAACTGATACACCCTGATTTATCCACTTTTCTTGTTTCACAGTGTAGGAACGCATTGCTCAATGCATCCTGATCGATAAAACGAATCGATTTCTTATCCGAACGAAAGGCGGTTTCTGGGCTAATTTTCTCCCCAAGCGCAGAGTGTGGTTTATTCTGATAACACTCTGTTAGCCACACTTGAAAGAGCTCATTTAATCGATCTAAGGTATTGGGTTTCTCAAGAACAGCTTCACTAATGAATGAATCTATGACTCTATTAAACCTTTCAATTTTGCCTTTCGATTCGGCAGAATACGGTTTTGTGTAGATAAGACGACTGCCTATTTTTGAACAGGTTCGTGACATCCATTTGGTTCGATATTGTTTTCCATTATCAAAATAAACAGCTTCTGGAACACCGTATTTTTGGATAGCCTGGCGGAATGCATCCTCAATAATTCTTGAATCTAGTGTAGGGTAGAAGGCCGCATGAACCACAAACCTAGTGGCATCGTCGATAAAGGCGACAAGATAGACTTGCTTCTTGACCCCATTTGGACCAATAGGTAAGTAAGGGCCATATTTAATGTCAGATTGCCAAAGTTGGTTCCGGTGTCGTTTCTGAAATCTTCGGGCAGCCACTCCTGTTTGGGAGTAAAGGCGCATATGTCGTGAGCTGTAACCTTTTTCCGTCAGCTTTTCCTGAAGAGTGGACCTTTTGATTTGTCCGGGTTCAGCCAATCCTTCCCACTCAAGAATCTGGATAATTTGCGCCACACTGCGGCTAGGTACTTCTTTGCGAAGAAGAATAGCCTGTTCTAATAGATGGGGAGGAATGGCTTCTGACTTTCTAGAAGATTGTCTCCCTTGGGGCTTCAGTCCCCCAAAACCATCTTCACGAAATTGAGCCAAATATCGTCTGATGGTTCTCTCCGAAAGGCCACTTACCTTCGCAATCTGTTCTTTTAATTCCTTTCGCTTTCCAGCATCAAGACCCTCTGCCAATAGAGGCGATATTAATTGAAAACGCTGCACGGCCAATTCTTCTGATTTCTTATAATCCCTCATGACACACTCTCCTCTCTGAATCTATCATGAGTGTAAATCATGGGCTATTGGACAATGAATGCAGAACGGGTATGTACCCATAAATTAATATTTACGATGGGCCGGACAATCCTGGCCAGCCAGCCACTGGCATCTCCTGCCAAGCGTCCTATCCTTTGAAGTGCAGTCCCCGAAACTTCGGACGTAAGGTCCGGGGGGATATTTCCCTGATTGGTTCTGATCATGATGGAAATTAAACAGCCCACCCAGTAATCCACGAATTCTTGGAGCCAACTATGCCACCTCGAAAGAGTGGAATCATCAGCTGGAACCGTATGGTTAGTTGGGTTCGTAAGAACGCTTTCTATACATCCCAGTTCATAGCGCTTGTATGGGACCAAAAAATCTGGTAGCTCATGGTGAATGGCACGACAATTTATGCACCGTAATCTTCGGATGTTATATACCTTCATTTGACCAGAATGATCAACGGCTTTTCGATCCTTGGTTCCTATTACCAACATGTCTTTCCCGCAACATGGGGAAGGAATCCTCCCCGCACCCCTAATTAAAAACCCCAGTTTCACTATTTTCAATCAGTCGATAATCTGATACAATGAGCATATACTTTTTGGTTGGGACGTCTCCCGTATAACTGTTGGCGCAGTTATACATTTCGGGGGACGTCTTTTCCTTTCTCCAGAATAAAATGTCGAAATGTTCCGAATTACATACGGACATTATAATCGACTATTTCTGGACAGGCAATACCGTCAACATTCGGTTAATTTAGGATGTCAAAAACAGTTGAGGTTTTTGAAGATTATTATCAGGACAAGCAAATATTTGGATATGTTGTGGAACGGGCGGATGGACTAAAAGCTGAGGTATACACTGAGTACACAGGTATAGAAGAAAATCAGGTATTGAAAAATGTCCACTGGTTTATTAATGATGGGGAGAATAAATCAGGTCCATTTAATGGATTAACCGCAGCGATTCAGCAATTCTTAGGGTAAACTTTATCTTGGTTAAAAAAATGATAGTCTATTTTGAAACTTATGCTATAATATCTATATATTTCTATTTATTTCTTCTTTTTCCATCCATGCGGAAGGAATCTACGGGTTAACAAAAAGCACTCCTTGAAGTGATCAAAAGTATCTGTTTTGTTGTGATACTAATTGATGACTTGAAGGAGTGCTCTTTTTTTGTGCTCAAGCCCTGTGTAGAGGAGGAACTTTTTAAGGAGGAGGAGATTGTTTATGGCTAGAATCAGCAGCGAAACAATCGAAGCAGTAAATTCAGCAGGGATTTTGGATTTAGCTTATGCGCTAGGGAATAACCCTAAACGTATTGGGAAGCAATACCAAATCCCTTGCCCTAACCCAGGCCACTTAGCAAGAGTCAGTGACAACACGTACATTGAGCCAAACAAGAACCTATTTAAGTGTTTTGCTTGTGAGGCAAGTGGTTCAAGTGCATTCAACTATTATTTTTGGAATGAGTACGGAAGAGCTTATGACAAGAATAGTAAGGAAGACAAGAAGACATTTCCCAAAGTGATTGAGGCAATCGCTGGTTTACTTGGAATCCCAATTGTCTATGACGATGGGAGTACTGTTCAAACCAAAAAAAAGCCATACGTTCGCCCTCAAACAAAAGAGCTGGAACCTTTAAGTGATGACATTTGCGATAAGGTATATCGTGCTTTTTTATCCTTATGTCCGATCAGAAAGGAACATGCGATTGAGTGGATGGAGAAACGAAAATATACAAAGGAAGATATCATTGCTTTGGGTTTTCGTTCTATTCCTTCTGGTGAAGAATTGATGCCGATTCTGCAGAAATTGATCTTAAAAGAGTATCCACTAGCCCGGGTCCCAGGCTTCGTTCAGCGGTTAATTCCTGAATCAGTTGGCAGCCAGTATCCGAAGGAGCTAGTGGAGCCTGATAAGGAAGGTAGAGGTTATTGGGTTTGGACGATCTCTGCAGGGAAAGGCGGATACTTCATTCCAGTCCGGGACCGCCAAGGAAGAATAGTGCGAATGCGAATTCGTCGCGATGTTGGGAATCCCAAGTATATTTGGTTCTCTTCTACTGACAATACTGCAACGGAAAAAGAAAAGTACCAAATTCGCCGTAATGGTGCAGCAAGTGGAGCCCCGCTTCATATAGCTCCTCCCGTCTCTCAGGTTAAGATTTGGGAAGTAGGGAATGATCTTTCCGAGGTCTATAATGTCAAAGTTATTATCGGAACAGAAGGGGAGCACAGTGTGACACGTTCGTTGATAAGTGCTTAGCACGAAACAACGGGATTATCGACATTCATGTAACTAATCAAATACAAGTCACCTTAAAAGTTTTACTAGTTTCTTCTATTGAATGTTTGTAATTACAACTATCTTTCTGATTGGTGGAATGAGGGTTATCATGCCTACCCGAAACGCCTACCTAATACTCCTACATGCTTTGAAAATTTGATAGATGGTCAAAGTGTGAAGCTAGGTGAAGAATGGTTGAGAGGTTCCCTAACGGATAATGCCGAGGAAAGCTGACCAGAGGTGGTTGGTGAACCCTATAGATCTGGGTGCCGAAAAGTAAATCATGGTGAGAATGACTCAATTAAGGGTCTGACGAACTTGCGAATGTACGGGTCCTCACGCCTGAATAGCAGAAATGCTATTGCCGCTATCGCGGTGGTGAGACCGCCGATGAGTAAGAATTGTGTTTATGAAAGTCGGTATAACGAGCAATGACGTTATTGTTGTTTCACGGGCTCATAGCAAGCACCTAAAATTTACATGGATGGCTAGGAAAGATGGAACGTGGTAAACCGAAGGTACGTATTAAAACCTCTATCAAAGGACGTGTTTGTGAAAATAAATCTGCCAAGCAGTATTAAATCACTTTACTTCGGTGAAAGTGGTGGCACAGTACCATTGAAACAGGGTAATTCCTGTTGAGGGATAGCCACTAGTCATATTATAGAAAATGCAATCAATTTTCCAATTGAACTGTATGGGTCTTGTAAGAACATGGGAAATACCCTTCCAAAAGGAGAGTGGTATCCATGATACAGACAACCTTGCGACACTGGGAATATTACGGTACTACCGAATTATTCTCTAATCTCTATCTTGAGAGTAGCGAAGGCGAAACCTTTAACAGACTCTATGACCACATAATCAGTGACGAGAACATTCTCCTTGCTTATAGGTCAATTAAGAGTAATAAAGGATCTAAAACAGCTGGTACGGACAGATTCAATATCGGTAATTACAAGAACATGAACAGAGATGAATTTATCAATCTCATACATGACTTGCTTGCCGATTACGTACCTAAACCTGTTAAAAGAACCTATATTGAAAAAGCTAACGGAGGACAAAGACCTCTTGGTATCCCTTCTATGATTGACCGTTTATTACAGCAAATGTTTAAACAAGTTCTTGAACCCATATGTGAAGCAAAATTTTACAAACACAGTTACGGTTTCAGACCTTTACGGACAGCACACAACGCTGTAGCTAGATCGATGGCACTAATGAACAGATACCATTATCATTATTGCGTTGACATTGATATCAAAGGTTTCTTTGATAACGTCAATCATACGAAACTCATGAAGCAACTTTGGAACATCGGCATCAGGGACAGAAAAGTTTTAGCCATAATAATGAAAATGCTCAAGTCACCAGTAAAAGGAATGGGTATTCCAAATAAGGGAACCCCTCAAGGGGGAATCTTATCACCTTTATTATCCAATGTGGTCTTAAATGACCTTGATCATTGGGTTGCCGGACAATTTGAGAATTTCAATATTAACGAGGCTGAACTATATAAAAACCCCAGAATCGCTAAGTACAAAGCTTTATCCAAGACCAACCTTAAAAGTGGTTTTATCGTCAGATACGCAGATGATTTTAAAATCTTTGCTAAAGATCATAAAACAGCTTGGCGATGGTTTCATGCAGTTAAAGGGTACCTTAAAGATCGTCTCGGACTTAATATTTCTCCCGAGAAATCAGGAGTAGTAAACCTTCGAAAGCGGAATACAGAGTTCTTAGGATTTTCGCTTACCCTTCATAAGAAAGGTAGCAAATTCGTGACTAAAAGTAACATTAGACCTAAAAAGTTAAACAATATTAAACAGCAAGCTAAGGTTCACATTCAACAAATCTCAAAGAACCCAACCAAAGCCAACTGCCAGAAGTTTAACTCTTTCGTATTAGGTACTCATGATTACTTCAAAATCGCTACTCATGTGTATAAGGACCTCGATAAGTTATCCTATGACTTACGTGTACTCATGCATAATCGTTTCAAGAAGGACGGAAAATTTGAACGACCCAAAGACCCCACTCCTACTTACAAAAAGCGTTTTGGTAAGTTGACTCGGAAAACTTGGATCATCGGGACAGTACATCTTTTTCCCATTGTAGGACAGCAACATCAGTCTCCAATGAATTTCTCACAGGAACTAACACCCTACACTGAAGAAGGCAGAAAAATACTTCATAAGAAAATCAATGTGGATGTTTACAAGGAAATTCTCAGAATGTCTCTGGAAAAGTATCCAGGTAGTTCTATGGAATACCTTGATAATAGAATCTCCCGTTACTCTATGAAGCTGGGAAAATGTGAAGTTTCAGGTATTTTCCTATATGCAGAAGATGTTCAATGTCACCATTTCAAACCTCGTCACTTGGGAGGTACGGATGAATTTCGCAATTTGAGAATTATTCATAAAGATATTCACAAATTAATTCATGCGACCAAACTTGAAACGATTAACTCAATACTTGCTGAATTTAACTTCGATAGAAAACAGATAGAGAAGATTAATAGATACCGCAAGAATTGTAAATTGGAGGAAATTGCAATCTAGAGTTTGATGGAACGCCGTATGCGGTGAAAGTCGCACGTACGGTGTGGGTTGGGGGAAAAGGTTGAGATAATTTCAATGCCTTACCTATCAACATAGTCTCAACTTGTAGCAAACATTCTAAAATCAACGATTGTTGGGATTCCAGGTGTAGGTAACTTTGCCCCGCTCATTCCTTTGCTGAAGGATTGGGGAACCAAAAAGTTTATCTTAGCGTACGATATGGACACGTGCGTTCTGTTCTAAGTTCAAAGTATGGTAGAAATGCCTACGCAAAGACTTAGAAATATTTATAGATATTTAATCTTTAAATCTTTAAATATTTAACTCATTTTCTGAATTGATGGGGGAAGCTCCCATTGAGTTATGAAAGCAGGCATAACTACCCTAATACTCCGACATGCAAATCTCTTCCTATTATAGGGACTTGTATGAAGCTCGGTGAAGTCGGTGAAAAGCAGACCTGAAAAGTGGTTAGCGAAGTAATCGGGGGGCTAGTAACTGTCATGGCGAGGTACGCATTACTAATGCTGAAACGAATACCCTTACTAACACCTCGTAATGTCGAACTTAGCGAATACTAAAGCTAAGTGGTCTTACAAAAAGATTTTAGTTGCTGTAAGTATCTGGTGTCCGATACTTTACAGCTTTCAACCACTAAGGTTGTTAGTTCCTAATCCGCCTGCTGTGGGTGAAGGAATAGCTAACGGGGCATAGGGTGCGCCTAAAACAGTGAAATTAAGCTAGGAAAATGGGAACAGAAGAAACAGAGTAGATGGAGCCTAATAGGGGCTGTGAAATCTCAATAGCAGGAAATGGCTATTAAATCTCTGTGGCAGCAGCCCGTAGTAGTGAAGAAGCAGGGTAATTCCTGTGGAGCGAAGGGGCATAGTCTCCTAAAGATGAATTATTAAATCGCCAAATGAAATGGGAAGCCGATGAGCATAACCGATTGAACATAGGAAGGAGATGATACTCCCCTATGAAACGAGACCATTTCTTAAAGAATGAAAAAGATTTACGACGCATCCAAGATTCTTTATTCTCAGCTACGAGAAAGAGAATGGAAGAAGGAAAAACTCCGTACTTTAAGGACTTACTAGAGATAATGACATCCGAGATAACAATTACAACAGCCATACACAACATCAAATCCAACAAAGGGAGTAAAACTCCTGGAGTGGATAAGATTAAAATGGACCATTATCTCCAAAAAGGTTACGAAGAAGTAATCACCGAAATCCAAGAGTCTTTCATGCTCTACAAACCAAATCTAGTAAGAAGAAAGTTAATTAAAAAGGCAAATTCAAACAAGAAACGACCTTTAGGAATCCCGACCATCAAAGACAGGATAGTTCAGGAGTGCGTAAGACTAGTACTTGAACCAATCCTAGAAGCACAATTCTTTGAGCATTCGTATGGGTTCAGACCATTTAGAGATACTCACCAAGCCTATGCCAGAACTGTCTCACTTATATCTACCACTGGATACCAGTGGGTAGTAGAAGGAGATATTAAAGGCTTCTTTGACAACATAGACCACCGAATTCTCCTCAAGAAACTTTGGGGGATGGGGGTACGTGACAGAAGAGTGCTGATGATTATCAAACAAATGCTTAAGGCAGGAGTAATGAATGAAAAACCTATTAATGAGCTTGGTACACCGCAAGGAGGAATTATTTCTCCCTTATTAGCGAACGTATATCTTCATACATTAGATAAATGGATAACTAGAGAATGGGAGAAGAAACAGACGAAAAAAACTTACACGGAAAACTACAGCAGACTAGGGAGTTTAAGAAAGACCACGAATCTAAAGCCCGCATATTTCATTAGATACGCTGACGATTGGATTCTAATAACAAACTCGAGAGAAAATGCTGAAAAGTGGAAGTATAGAATTAGTCAGTTTCTGAAGGTTTCATTAAAAATTGAACTTTCCGAGGATAAGACACTGATCACAAAACTTACTAAGAAACCGATTAAGTTCTTAGGCTTTGAAATAAAAGCCCACAGACGGAGAAATAGCGAAGTAAAAGTGAATAAGAAACTCATTACTACGTCCAGACCTTCCCCACAAAAGATAAAAGATAAGGTTAAAAATATCAAACATCTTATAAGGAAGTTAAAGTCATGTGAGAGTAAGGAAGAAGTCATACACCAAATAAACCATATTAACCTAGTAATCAGAGGAATTATTCAGTATTACCAGCAAGCGACACTAGTGAATAAAGAGCTTAGCAGATACTCCCACTACCTCACTAGGATGGCAACTCGCTATCTGAAAAGAAGAGTGAAAGTTGAAATCGTTAAAGCTAAGCAAGTTGATAACCTTCTCTCGGTACACAAAGAAAGGAATCAACGTATCCCGGCAGTAAGAGACGGAGATGTTCTGATTGGTGTAACTAACATAGGATTTTGTAAATTCAAAATCCCAGTTTATAAAAACCAAAAAGAAACACCCTACTCAATAGAAGGAAGACAACTTTACCAAATTCGAACTAATAGAAAACCTCTACTTGAGAGAGCGGACGAGCTCATTAGCTTGAAAGGCTCTCACAAAACAGTAATTAGAGGAGATTTCCGAAACTTCGAATACTACATGAACCGATGCTATGCGTTCAATCGAGATAGAGGCAGATGTAAGATATGCACCAAAGATTTATCAATCAGTCAGGTGCAAACACATCATATTAACCCAAAACTCCCGATAAATGAAGTCAATAAAGTTGCTAACTTAGCCACTGTTCACGAAGCCTGCCACAAGCTGATTCACTCGAGTAATAACCTCACTGAAATACTAGATAACAAGGTTTGGAAAAAGGTCCTCTTTTATAGAAGGAGATTAGCTAATTAGCTAAACAAAAATAATATCTGGCGATATTAATAAGAATCATATTTGGAGATGGAACGCCGTGTGCGATGAAAGTCGCACGCACGGTGTGAAGCGGGGGAAAAGAAAGTCCTAACAGGTAAGGCTGAGGAACTTTCTTACCTATCGCTATTCTCAAAAGAGAAGATGACTCGGTAAAGTCCCAGAAGAAGCAGCAATTATTATTCGATAAAGTAGCCCAGCTGGCTACTGAGGTAAAGAATTTAGGTATCGATTGTTATCTTTGGACATGGGATATCAAGGACGGCAAAGGCCTGGATGACCTTCTTCAAAATGGAAAGTTGCCAATGGAAATTAACTTCAGGACGAAGGCAAGAAAATTGGTAAACTTAAAGGAACTACATTTAGTTTCTTAATAGGAGGAAGAATCATGCAAAGCTTTACTGCCATTGGAAGACTTACAAAGGAACCTAACCTTGTTTATTCAGGAGATAAAGCTCGATGTGAAATGGTGCTAGCCGTGGAAGACAGGGAGAGAAATCGCACAGATTTTTTTCCTGCAGTCGCATGGCATCAGCAAGCCGTTAACTGTGCCAACTATCTTGTAAAAGGACAAGAAGTGGCGATCATCGGGAAATGGAGATCATCGAATTATACGAAGAATGGACTGCCAATGACCAGGCTGGAAGTGGAAATAGAAACAATTAAATTCTTACAGGCGCCTAAGGCGAAGTAAATAAGAAGGAGAATGGTAAATCATGATGAATCGGGTTGTGCTAGTAGGACGCTTAACTAAGGATCCAGACCTAAAATATACCCCAAATGGAGTGCCGGTTGCCACCTTTACACTTGCAGTAAACCGCACTTTTACGAATCAGCAAGGGGAGCGGGAAGCGGACTTTATCAATTGTGTAGTATGGAGAAAGCCAGCGGAAAATGTAGCGAATTTCCTAAAAAAGGGAAGTCTCGCAGGTGTTGACGGGCGTATCCAGACCCGAAGCTATGAGGGACAGGATGGAAAACGCGTTTATGTCACGGAAGTCAATGCAGAGAGTGTACAATTTCTTGAACCAAAAAGTTCTGGCAGCAGAGGAGATAACAGTTCTTCTGGAGGCCAAGATTTCCCGTTCGGAAATAATAATAGCCAAAGCCAAGATAACCGTAATCAAGGTGGCTATACTCGAGTGGACAAAGATCCATTTGCTAATGATGGACAAATCGACATCTCAGATGACGACCTTCCATTCTAGTAAATTGATAAATGAGTTAAGAGAGGAAAGCCTTATTTCCTCTCTTTTTTATAAAGAATTCTAGTAAATCCAAAATAAACCCATTAACTTTTTGAGGAGGAAGTATTATGAAATTTGAAATTCAAAAGGAAGTATTAATTCATGCTGTAGGAGTGGTGATTAAAGCCATTTCACCAAAAGTTTCTGTACCGATTTTGTCTGGTCTTAAAATAACTGCTACAAGTAAAGAGATTATCTTTGTTGGCAGCAATAATGATATATCTATTCAAAAGACTGTCCCATTAGAAGAAAATGGGGATGAAAAAGCCAAGGTTCATGAAGAGGGAAGCGTTGTCTTAAACGCAAAATTCCTTAGTGAACTTGTTCGTAAATTGCCAAAGGATGATATATCTTTTACTGTTGAAAAGAATAATGTCACAAAGATTAAGTCAGGTATGTCGGTGTTCTCCTTAAATGGTTTCCCAGCTGAGGAATATCCTAAATTACCTGAAATTGAGGGAGAGGCAGATTTCACATTTTCTGCAGGTGATTTAAATTCCATCGTAAAGCAAACTGCATTCGCAGCTGCCACATCTGAATTAAGGCCGATTCTTACAGGAATTAACCTTAATTTGAAAGATGGATTGAAAGCTATTGTGACAGATTCACATCGACTGGCCATCAAGGAACTGAAATTAGCCGGTGAAGATCGAAATGTTACTATACCAGCTAAAGCATTAATCGAGCTATCAAAAGTGTTTGAGGACCAAGAGGAGCAAGTAGAGGTGATTCTTAAAGATACTCAAGCACTTTTTAAGTCTCACAACCTACTTTTCTATTCACGACTCCTGGATGGCACGTTCCCAGAGGTTTCTAGGTTATTGCCAACAACCTTTAATACAACTTTAAAGGTAGATCGAAAGGGATTAAGTGCAGCATTGAATCGTTGTTCTTTAATTGAATCAAAGAACAAGGTAGTTGTTCTAGAAGTAAAGGACAAGCAGGCTGTTTTAACGGTGTCTTCTCCGGAGGTTGGGCAAATAGAAGAATATCTTGAAGACTTTGAGATTGAAGGTAAGGATATCAAAATTGCCTTTTCCTATAAATTTACTCAAGATGCTCTAAGTGCCTTTGAAGATGAAAAAGTCCAGTTTCAATTTGTTGAAGCACTTAGACCTTTTATCATAAAAGGAGAGAAATGCGATTCAGTAACACAACTGGTGTTACCAGTTAGAACTTAATATGTTTTTAACAGAGATAGACCGATTACTTTTATGTAGTCGGTCTTTTTATTTTTTAATAAGGGATGATGGAAATGGATTGGTGTAAAAACAGGTTGAAAAATTCGAGTTCACAAGAGTATTTAGAGAGCAAAGTAAATATACTCCTTGCAGGTCCTTTAAAAGAAAGAGATCAATATGCCCAAGAAAAAGCAATTAAGTCTTTCTGTGAGGGGCTTGGATATTTAGAAGGTGTCCTTTTATTTCAACGACATATTCATCCTAGCAACATAGAGCATAGCTATTGGATTGGAAAAGAATCTGCCTACATGGAAGCTTTAAAAGAAGTGGATTTTATCGTAAAGGAAGCCATTAATAGGCAATATAGACATTTTTGTATATTCCTTTAAAGAGATTAAAAATAACTAAATTAGGATTGATACGCACAATGTCTTTAATGACAATGTGCGTGTTTTTTTAGGAGGAAAACATTGAAACATGATAAAATTAAATTAACAGAAGAACAGATAAAACAACTGGCAGAAATCTCATTACATCCGCTTTTTAAACCATTACCAAAGTCAATCAAATGCTCTTACAAATTTGGCTGGGCAAGAGGTCTTGTCATGTATGTAGAGACTATACTCCATGGTAATTGGTACAAGTGGTTGAAGATTTTAAATAAGGGGGTATGGGATTCCAATGAACCTTACCCGCAAATTGAACTTACACCAAGCGGTAGTGATGAGGTCAGGAAGATGTTAAAGAAATCATTTGAGCCGCTTCAATACAAAGGGATTCGAAGTTACGAGTTTCTTAGTTGGATTGGTTATGCTTTAGGAATTTCATGGTTTGAAAAACCAAATATTGATGATCAGTCATGGAAACATCTCTATGAGACTTTTAACTTTGATCTATTTTTACAATATCCATCGGATTATTTAAGCCTATTCTTAGCTGAAAATGGTTCATCGGGGCACCTGGATTATTTTCCAACTCCACTTCATATCACAATCGCAATGAATGTAAATTTAATAATATTTTTGCCACAGTGGCATCGATATACTTAAATATAAGTTAGGCAAATATATACTTAAATTTTTGACTGAAACATGACAATGTAGTGAATACCAGTGTAACTTTAAGCATTGCTTTAAGTTTTTTTTCTTAGGAAAGATAAAAAATTTAATAAGTATTACTAAAAAACATGAGTGTTTTACTCATGTTTTTTTGTTTTATTCTTTATAAATGAATTTGTTAAATGATTATAACATATTAATAAACGGAAACAAAAAATGCTTATTTGGTAACAGGTAACTTGTATTTTATAACGAAAAAATGTAAAATTAAAACGAGGTGGAAAAATGTATAACGAAATACTTAAGATTATTGAAGGTGGCCTAAAAGGCGACAAAGATAGGGTTGCAAATTATACTAAATTATTCATTAAAAATCTTGAAAATGAAGGTAATGAGAAATTAGCAAATAAAATTGCAAAAATTTTAAAGAGTAATAATACCCGTTTAGTTGAATTAGATTCCTTTTCAAGTAAACCAGTTGATCAAGACAGTAGGATGGAAATGGTAAGTGTAACTATCCCGACACCAAATGAAAATAACCTAATAATGAATAAATTTGTTAAACACGAAATAGAGGACTTTATTTCGTCGTATCAAAATAAAGAAAAGTTGTTACTTAACAACATTGAACAATCAAATAAAATTCTAATGTATGGGAAACCAGGAACTGGAAAAACATCTTTAGCACATTATATTAGCTGTCAAGTTAATTTACCTTTAGTCACTGCTCGTCTTGATGGATTAGTATCTTCATTACTAGGAAATACAGCTAAAAATATAAGACGGATATTTGATTATGCTAAAAAATCGCCATGTGTACTATTTTTAGATGAATTTGATGTAATAGCAAAAATTAGAGATGATAAGAACGAGCTAGGAGAATTAAAAAGGGTTGTTAATAGCTTATTGCAGAATATAGATGATTTTGATAATGGAAGTATTCTCGTGGCTGCTACAAATCATGAGCAATTGTTGGATCCAGCTGTGTGGAGAAGGTTTGATAAAGTAATTGAACTACCCTTACCAAATGATGAAGAAAGAAATCAAATTATTAAAGAATATACTAAAAATCTTGGAAATAATTTTATTGAAGATCCGAAGAAATTAAAAAGTCTCATCATATCAACAAGTGGTTTTTCACCGTCTGATATTAAGTTAGTTATAAATAACGCAATTAGAAAAGTAGTATTAAAAGAAAAAGGCGAGTTGAAAAATTCTCACATATTATACGAAATATTCTTAGTTAATAATAGGAACCTCATTAATGAGGAACGATTAATTATTTTTTTGCTAAAAAATGGTATTAGTCAAAGGGAAATTAATTTAGAATATGATATATCTCTAAGAAAAATTAGAGAATGCTCAAAAAAGTTAGAGGAGTGATTGAGAATGGCTGAAAGATTACCTATCAGATTATTTGAAAAAAGGGATCAAGATGTCCTAAGAACGGAAGCCGGCGGTTCATCAAGCCTTCCCAAATGGGTTCTGTCAGGTGAGGAATTAAGAGCGAAGAGTGCGGAAATATATACTTCCTTAAAAAGTATTGAAGAAATAATTAAAATGAAAAACACACCGGATTTTGTACCGACTATAGTTAAAGTGGAGATTGTCGAAAAAGCAAAGGCAAAAAGCCATAAAAAAGAAGTGAGTAATTTTTTTAAAGTAAATAAAAATAGTGGAGAGATAGGGTTAAACGGTGATAAGGAAGTAATTATGAAAATAGACTCACGTAACTGTCTAGATTCAATTGTAGAAAAAACATTAAAGTTTGATAAAAATAAGTATCCATTGTCAGCTATTGAAAACGTTACTGAATATGAGCCAATTATTAATATTGATGAAGAACATCAAAATTACAAATTGAAAATGTTTAACTACCATTCGTATGAAACAAATCGGGTGGTTAAAGAGTATTTACAAAAAGAATTAAGGCGCAGAGGATTACAAGTTGATGAAGTAAAGTATTCAAAAGACCTTACTATATTTAAAGTTAAAAATATAACAGTTGATACGATTCCATATTTAAAAACATTACCAATTCATTCAATAAATCCGATGCCAAAGTATACGATTAATAAGACTGAGGAAATTGAAAATTTTAATACGCTAATAAAGCTGGAATTCGATAACACATTGAAATATCCTGTTGTAGGGGTGCTAGATTCTGGCATAGAAATTAATGAATATAATAGGGATTGGGTTGTTGGGAGAGAGCAATATTATATTGATGAGGATTTAAGCACAAATCACGGGACATTCGTCTCAGGTATAATATTATATGGCGATAGACTTGAAAATACAGTTTATACAGGAATTAATGGCTGCAAAGTATTGGATGTGCCTGTTATATCTACAGATACTGATGAAGATGAATTAATCAGTAATATTAGAAGAGGAATCTCAAATAACAAAGATATTAAAATATGGAATTTATCTGTTAGTGTTAAACAAGAAATTGACGATGAGAATTTTTCCGACATCGCTATGGCAATTGACCAAATTCAAGACGAGTTTGATGTTATAATCTGCAAATCTGCTGGAAATTGTTCATCCTTTCAACGTGGTTATCCAAAGGGTAAGATACATACTCCTGGAGATTCAGTTAGATCTATTGTAGTTGGTTCAATTTGCCAAGAAACGGATGAGGTAGGCTTTTCAAGAAAAGATTACCCTTCTCCTTATACTCGTATTGGACGAGGACCAGCTAAAATAATTAAACCGGATTTAGTCCATTATGGAGGAGATGTTTGGAAGGAGAAGAATCAGGAATTCGTCAATAAAGGAGTAAAGTCACTATCTAGAATTGGACAAATAGATAGTGACAGTGGTACAAGTTTTTCAACTCCTCGAGTATCTGCTATTTTAGCAGGATTGCAAAATGAAATCAATGAGGATTTCGATGCATTAACGTTGAAAGCTCTACTAATCCATTCCGCAAATTATGGTGAATGTTATGATATGAACCCTAAAGATAAACTTGAGCAGATGGGGTTCGGCAAACCTAAAAATGTTCAGGATATATTATATAGTAATGAAAATGAGATAACATTAGTATTAAGAGATACATTAGGAAAAGGTAAGTATGTTGATATTATGGACTTTCCATACCCCAAAAATTTAATTCAAGAGGGCTATTTTGAAGGGCAAATTACAGTGACTCTAGTTTATAATCCAATTCTCGCACCAAACCAAGGTTCTGAATATTGTCAGTCTAATATTAATGTGCACTTCGGAACTTACGAAGAAAAAGTTAATAGAGATGTAGAGAAAAGAACGATTTTAAATCCGATGGGAAGAGGAGAGCACTCTAAAAACTTATTAAACTCCAATTTATATAGCAGAAAAGTGGATTACTCATCAGATACTCCATTTGCTACAGAAAGAATGTTAATAGATTTTGGAGATAAGTTTTACCCAGTAAAGAAATACAGCATTGACCTTTCGGAAATGACACCAGCAAATAAGGAAAAATTCATTAAGGTAAATAGGAATTGGTATCTTAAAGTGGAAGGGTTATATAGAGACTTTATTGAGAAACAAGCTTTAGAAAATGATGCTGATTTGAGTATGGAGTATTGTGCAATCGTTACTATAAAAGATCCTAATAGACAAAATGATGTATATAGTGATGTTGTTAGTTTATTAAATAATAATAACTTTATTCATAGAGATATTAACATTAATATTGATGTTCGTGTTCAAAATGAACTCGACGAATAAATGGAGTGAAGACTTTCATGCCAATAGATTTCAATAAATTCAAGAAGAAAGATGCACTACCTAAAGAGGTAGATCCAATTAAAATTTACGATGGGTTGGCAAGAAGTGGTGGGCTGAATGACTTATGGAGAGGGCAATACTTAGCTTTAGAAGAATGGCAAGATAATCGTGATGAAAAAGAAGTTACAATTAGTTTGAATACTGGTGGAGGGAAAACGGTAATAGGATTGTTACAGGGGCAATCAATAGTAAATGAAACTTTAGGTAAGGTATTCTATCTTTGTGGTTCTATTCAACTAATAAAACAAACCGAAGAGTTTGCTAGTTCTATGCCTTTAAAAGTAGCTACTTATTATAATCGGAATTTAGAAAGAGAAGCAGAATTTAATAAAGGTGAAGTACTTTGCTTGACTACCTACCAAGCTATGTTCAATGGGCTAAGTAGGTTTGCAAGGGAGCCGATTTTAGGATTAATATTTGACGATGCTCATGTAGCCTCTCATATAATTCGTGATCACTTCACATTAAGAATAACTGATGTTGAATTTGCAAATTCTTATTCAACACTCGTTAATTCAGTTAAGAGTTATTATGATCAAATTCACTCAGGACAATTGTTTGATCAAGTAGTAAATCAAAAAAATGACCCTGCAATCCTATTTATCCCAACTTTTATTTGGGAAGAAATTAATGTAAAAGTTACGGATGTCCTTCTTAGCGAGGGTGTTGCAGAAAATAAGTCTACAAAATATGCATGGGAGCATTTAAGGGATAATCTGGACTTATGTGCGGTGTTTCTTACATCCCGTTCAATCGAAATCACACCATTTTTAGCTCCAGTACACCTTTTGAAATTTATGCAACATTCAACAAAAAAAATATTTTTGTCTGCTACCGTCCAAGATGAACCAGACTTTATCAGGTCATTTGGCTTTAGGTCTGGAAAAAAAATAGAGCCAAAAACAAGAGCTGGTGAATCTGAAAGACTAATAGTTACCCCTTATGTAAAAAAGGAGATTTCCGAGTATTTGTTTCAGCATATTATTCAACTTAGTAAGTCGAGGAAGATTCTTATTATCCCTAACAGTGAACGTAGGGCACGTAGATGGAGAGAACACGAGAGTAGATTTAGTAGCAAGGACTTCTCAGAGAAAGTCAATGAATTTAAATCTTCTTCTACAGGCCTATTAGTTGCACCTGCTC
Source organism: Cytobacillus sp. Bac17 (assembly GCF_024519925.1). Classification (NCBI taxonomy): domain Bacteria; kingdom Bacillati; phylum Bacillota; class Bacilli; order Caryophanales; family Bacillaceae; genus Cytobacillus; species Cytobacillus sp. Bac17. The sequence continues at coordinate 129,941 of NZ_JALJRC010000014.1, forward strand.
GATTTGAAGGGATGGACTTTCCGAATGACACTTGTAGATCCCTAGTAATTGATGGACTACCTTCTGGGACAGGGCTGTTAGAAAAGTTCCAGTGGAATTCATTAGGTGAAGTTAGAGCTTTACAAGGTACCATTGCTTCAAGAGTGGTGCAATCCATGGGGAGAATTTCCAGAGGTAATGATGATTATGGAATTGTTTATCTTTTAGGGAATGATCTGGCTGACTGGATAACTCGTAAGTTAAATAGAGAAAGACTACCAAGTTATATTCGAGCGCAGTTAGAGCTTGGTGAGAGGATCACAGAAGAATTAACCTCTATTGAGGAACTTCAACAGTTTGAGCAAGCAGTACTTGAAAGAGAAGATGGTTGGAGTGACCTACACCAAGAAGAAATTAAGAATGCATTAATTGAAAAAATAAGTGATGAATCTGAATCAAAGTCTAAAGAAGAAAAATTTGATATTGAAGTTGCAATCTCTGAAAGAAGTTTTATTCGTCACTTTTGGAATAGGGAATATGCTAAAGCTGCAAAAGCACTTGAAACAAACTTGGACAAGCTGTTTGAAGAAGATAAAGGTTTAGCTGCTTGGCATTCCCATTGGATAGGTTATTCGTATTTGAAATATGGTAATCAAGATATAGCATATAAGTATTTTAACAGATCTGCAAAAAGTTTTAAGGCCCTTGGTTTGATTCCTGATCATAATGAAAAACAAGTAGTAAGCACAATAATACCTGATGAAGAAACACAGGCAGGAAGAATTATAAAGTTCTTAAGTACAAGAGGAGAAATAAATTATGGTACCTTCTCTCAATTAGATGACAGGCTTGCACCATTTTTTAATGCTGCTAGAGTATCTTCAAATTCTTATGAGGAAGCGTTAAGGTGGCTTGGATTATATTTAGGTTTTCAAAGTAGTCGGCCTGATAGTGAATCGGGAATTGGGCGTGGTCCAGACGTATTTTGGTTATCACCGGAAGTGGCGATTATGATAGAAAGTAAAGAGGAAAAGTCCGGAAAAACTCCTTATAGTAAAAAGGAAGTTGGGCAATCATTTAATCATCTTGAATGGATTAACGAAGAATTTCTTGATCATAAATTTTCTTGGGAACTTGTAATAGTTGGTCCTGATATAGAGGCTGCACCGGCAGCTAGCCCTAGTGAGGAGATGAAAATACTTTTACCAGAAGAGGTAATATCATTAGCAAACCGTATTCGCCAATTATTATTTGATACTTGGAAGAAATCTACACCATCAACTTTTTATTCAGAATTAGAAAAAAATCTTGCAGAAGGGGAATTAAAACATATGGATATTCTAAATTTAATTCCGCAACGGCCAATTAGAAAAAGTAATATGAAATAGAAAATGGGGGATTGGGTTAACTTCCAATTCCTTTATTTAATATGTGAATGTTTTTTTGAAATGAGTGATAATAATGACTTATTGTTATGGTTGGAAACAAAATGGTAAGGTATTTATGGTTGGAGATACTTTATTTTCAAATAAAAAAGAATCATCTAAACTTAATACATCTATAGGTGAAAAATCAGGGAAATATGGTATTTATTTTGTAAGTGAAAGGGCTTCAAAAATATTTAAAATAGAAAATGTCTTGATTGGATTTTCTGGTGATGATTCCTATATTAATGATATATTACAAATTTTTGATTGGAGCTTGGTGTGAACGCTAGAATAAAGTTGACAGTTTTTGCTTGATAAGATTTTACACTTCTG
>NZ_JALJRC010000015.1:0-130411 GCF_024519925.1 Cytobacillus sp. Bac17
CATTGTATTACTTCTATTTTAAAATAAAAAAGACTGCAGACAAGCACGATTTTCACCGAGTTTGTCGACAGTCTGAAATAGCCAGCTAAAAAGCTGGCTATTAATCTAGTTATTTAATTGCTTCACTAACTCCAGCTTAGCTTTAGAAGGTGTCTCATAGAATAAATTCTTTTGAAAATATTCGTTGCTGCCATCCAGTCGATGGCTGCTTCTATAGGCAAACAAGTTGGCTCCCAAGGCATAATTTGTTGTGACGTCATCACGGTAGATGCCATAAACGCGGAAGACTTCACCCTTTTTTACATAACGGGCTGGAACCATTTTTCCATCTTCTAATTTAAAAATAGAGAAACCGGTTTTCAGCATCGTCACTCGACCTATTTGTCCCTTTTTCAATTCTGTTCCATCCCACCATACCTTTGTGGATGCAGCATCTGCATTCCCAGTTGAAAGGGTAAGGGTAACTACTGACAATAGAGCTGCTAAAAGTAATTTAAATTTCATTTTGAATCTCCTCCCAAATTAACATATTATAGAATATTAGAATAACTGATCATCTTTTCATAAAAATTATTTATTTAATATCTACATTTAACTCCAATCCCTCCAGCTTTGTGATATTTCTCTTTGCTGTACTGACTGTTAAACTTTCTAAAGGAAGTGAGGTTTTAAACTTGGCAATATACCCTTCTGCGGTCTTTTCGTAGTTATTAATACGTTCTATTGGAGTATTTGATCCTTTCTCCTCTAGAACCACCCAACTTCGGAAGCTCTCTGACACGCCCTCGCCTTCATAATAAATCCATACTTCGCCCTGCTTTTGCTCCACTTCCTTAATCATAATTCCGCCAAACTGATCCTGTTCAAGATAAATAGGCAATTTCTGATTAAGGGGTTTAGTGATATAATCCATTCCCCCGCTTTTGCTAAGGTAAGGGATAATCGTAATAGATTTTGGCAGCTTATCAACGGGTTCAAAATACTCGTTGAAATTCTCAACAGATTTCCCGTCCCTGTCTCCTCCACCTGTAGCACCAGAAGTCATATGAGCTATTGAATTCCCCTTATTATCCCTAACTTCAAAAATGTAAGTGCCTGCCCTTTTTCTTTGCTTTTCAATTGGTTCAATCATATCAATGCTTAAATTTGTGGAACTTGCGGAAAAGGACAGCTCATTTAGAGTCAAACTTGTATCACCATTTACAGATGATTTTCCTGGTGCAGCATGATATTTCTCATTAATTTTTTCTATAGGAAATTGAAAGCTCCAGGGACCCTCTTTTTCTCCGAGGTTCATAATTTCTATGCTTAATTGAAACTGTTCAGGTAATTCTGTATACGTGTGGAATTCATGAAGAAACTTCTCTTCATCTGCATATGTCAAGCCTCCGGAGTAATCATGAAAAGGCTCTCCATCTACGGATAACTTAAAAAGGGCATCTGGAATCCCTCTCTCTTCCTGATTGCTTTCTTCTTTTTCTATTGAATACACAAGTGCAAGACGGGTTCCATCATACATAATTTCATGGATGGTAAAAGCAACTCCATGTTTCTCCACAGTTTGATTAATTTCCGTAAAAAGGTCATGGTTTATGATATTCTGAATCCCTGCGTCTCCAAATAAATCCCTATCCGATTCCGCTGCAGGCTCTGGTTCCTTTGAAGCATCCTTTGAATCGGTCAGCAAGTGATCCGAACTTAAAATAAGAATCATAATAATCAATGGTGTAAGAATCATCATTAGAACCGGTCCTAATCTAAACTTCCTTTTAGGCTGTTCAATTTTTTTGCTATGAACTTTGTTTAAAACCAACTTCATATCATCATCAGAAAAATTCAGGTCCTCCCCATACTTATTAATAAAGGCCTGTTTTAAGGATTTTTTTCTATTCATTCAGAAATTCCTCCTTTAATATAGGCTTTAGCAGGTTTTTCCCTCTGCGGATCCTGGTCTTTACTGTTTCTGCCGGTATATTTAATACTTCTGCTATTTCCCTGACTTCGAGGGAGTGAACGTACCTGAGGACCAAAACCTCCCGATACTTTTTACTTAGAGCCATAATATGATTAATAACCTGTTCCTCATCTAATTTTTGCATAGTAATAGTCTCAGGCGATTGCTTTGTTACCTCTTCTTTTATTTGGCCGAATAAAAATATCCTCTTTAAATAGTGAGATCTCAAATAATCCTTACATTGATTAATGGTAATTCTATAAAGCCAGGTTTTAATTGATGAACGGCCTTCAAACGTATCCAAATGTGTATAGCACTTGATAAATGTGTTTTGTACGATGTCTTTAGAGGCTTCTAAATCTTTAATATAGGAATAAGCTAAAATAGAAAGCTCTGTGCCATACTGCTTCATAATATTAGTCATTACTATATCCGGATCCCCTGTTATTTCCTGCAGATGGTTCAATTGTATCCCCCTTTCTAGTTTTTAGACGTTCTAAGTGGTTGAGGGGGTTCAAACCTCTCATAAATTATTACAACAATTTTACGAATAAGAAAAAGCTGCCGAAAGCGGCAGCTCTGACTGGTCCTTAGCTCTTAACATACATCAATCTTACTCTTTATCCACTTTATAATTATTTATAAATTTTTGTGACAAACCATTAAATTCGCTTACTGCTGATTCTTCATTGAAACTGCCTTTATATTTAGGGTTGCGGCTGTCTACCACGTGTTCGTAAGCTATTCTTAAATCACCGACTCTATCAACAAACGTTGTTTCTTTGTTTGAGAGCTTACTGTAATCAAATTTTTTTGTACATACTTCCTTAAAGAGATCTGAATTCGAGAGAACCTCCTTTGATGGATTTTGATCCAGTTCTTCTACGCTTTTCTGCATGGATTCCAAATAGCTTGTCCCTGCTGTGTATATTTCACTTCGTATTCCCTCTTCACTTTTTTGAGTGCAGCCAGAAAGAGCCAATAGCAGGATTAAGAAAATCATGAAACGTTTCAAGGTTGTACCACTCTTTTCAGCATTAATAAAATCAAGTTACACATTACTTAATTGGGCTCATGCCTTCTTTTGGTTTAATTCTTCTTTAAGCGAAGGTAATCAAGCTGTGACCCATTATTGCCTCTAAAACCAACATATAAATAATAATCTCCTGTTTTGTATCTCATCGTCCACTTTCCGTCTATTTCACTCTTTCCTTCCGATTCCGGGTTCCCAAGAAGTTCCCGAATAACATAAGGAGTAATTGGAACAAAATTATCATCGTTCCAGTCGATTACCTGTACATTATTGTCATGAGGGTAATAGGTATAATACGTATACATCTTAAAGGTATGAGCAAGGCTTCCAGAATGGGTGCTCTCCAGCTTAGGGGCTGTGTTTCCTATCTTCTTAAAATGCTCATAGACTTCCTTAATATCATGTGTGCTGTCTGCAGCAATAGGCTGCCCCTTAAGTATTCCCTGCTCAGCAAGGGTCAATAATTGCTGGTCAAAAAACAGGATTCTTTGAATTTGCCGTTTCTTTGTGGATGAAGGAGTTTCATATTTTACCTGTGCAGGAGACTTTTTAACATACATTCCTCCCCCTACACCATAAAGACCGCCGTGACTGCTGAGATAAGAATATACCCGGTACTCATTCCCTTTTAATAGCTTACGGGATACTGTAAGCTCTCCATTGGAATTTAGCTGGTATAAGTTTGTATCCTGGAGAATGGTTACCTTTCCAATCTGGCCTGGAATTAAAATGGAATTCCCCCACTTCACTCCAATAGGTGCTGATGCTGCTTCACCTTTATGTACATTGAAAGAACTAAATACCAACAAGGATATTATAAATATAGATAAGGATTTTTTTAACAAGTTTACCATTCCCCTCTCAAAATTATAAACTATGCTAACTATAACAAAAGTTGGTATATATTTATATAACCTTCCAATAAAATGGTAATTTAGAACCAATTATCCAATAGCTATTACAGACAATAATACTTCTGTTTGCAAGTACTGCCACATTACTAATCAGGTCCTCATATTAACAGCCAACAGCGCAAAAAAAACAGCTGACTTCATGACAGCTGTTCAGAACTTTAGATTTTTTCCATCCGTTAAACTAGATAAACAGCATCCTATCCCTCAAGGCGTTACACTGTCCTGTCCTTAAAACATAACATTTCTTTATAAATTTTACTTAAACAGTTTATTGCTTTTGAACAAGCTACTTCATTTATAATGGTCTAGCAGACATTTCAGCTGAATTAATCCATCCATACATACCCTTTGGAGTTTTAACATGATACCAAATTTCACCCCGGCTATTGAGGAATTTTACAAAGGTATTTACTTCTGTTCCCTGGGATAATGCAGCTTTGACACTATAATCCATTGATGCGCCTTTTCTAATTACGCCATTTTTAACACTAATAGACCCTTTTCCATAATAGTCCATATAATTCTGGAAATATTGGCTTTCTAACCATCCTTGTTTCCTGCCCGTATCCACTTTATGCCATAGTTGGCCCGAAAAAGTCATGAATGTATCTGCCTGAGTGACAACCATACCTTTTTGCAGAGATGCGACTGGTTCATAACCCCAGTGTGCCCCTCTCCTAATATCAACCTGGTCGGTAATAAAGGCTTTTCTTCCCGCCTCGGGTGACGGCACTTCAAATTTTTCCAATAGTGCCCAGCCTGACTTATAACCATGTGTAACAACTGATACCCACTTGCTCCCGTCACTTCCAGCAAAAGTATCTCTTACATAAACCCGGGTGCCTTTCTTTAACGTAAAAACAGTCGGGTAAGTCATTGTTGCTCCCCTTTTAACCTCAACGTTATCTGTAATGGTTATCAGGTTCTTTTTAATGATTTCTTCTTCTGCATGCACCTTCAGGGAAGTGTGGGTGATGAGAACTGATAACATTAAGCAAGTGCATAAAAACAGACACTTTTTCATCTTTTTGCCTCCTTATTTCTTCAATACAATATGATATACACGATTGTAGAGAAGAATATTACACAAATTTCAAGGCATATTGACACCAGGAAAGTGCTGATGGATGATCATTGTAATTCGCCCTATTATTTACCTTTTGGATGTATGGAACATATGATACGAAACTCTCAGCATTTCAGGAATCTGCGGACTCTTAATTTACCCCGTGGCATTACCGTCAATATAGTTCATTTATCTATTTCTTACTGGAACCCATAACTCATGCTTGGGCTTATGCTTTGGTCCGTAGTAGCATTCAATACAAGGCAAATTGGCTAGCTCATATCCAGAAGCCGGGACCCATTCTGAATATAACCTCTTCCATGCTTCAGGTATATTGGGAAATACAGCCCAGGTACCTGGAGGAATAATAAGAGTTTCCATATCACTTGGGGTTTCACCGTCATAACGGATTCCCATAAAATATTCAAATTCTTCATCTGTAATGGCTGCTTCTTTTCCGCATACCCCCAATAGACCTTCAAGTGTACATTTGGGATTTTCCCATGACATATCTATTAGTTTTTGCATATATCCATTTTTTCTCGCATTATTCCAAATGGAAGGAATGGTTTTGAATGCTTTGCTTGTTTTAACTGGGCTGCCCTTTCCAACAATTCTTAATTCAAAGTCTAGATTCTCAATTCTGTACTCCATTTCTACATCTCCCTTAATAGAAATTTGAAAAGAGATCTTTGGAAAAGCTTTTAATTGCATTCCATTTTTACGGGCGGCAGAAGGAGTCATTCCATGTGTCTTTTTAAAAGCCCGTGAAAATGAATCAACAGAATCATATCCGTATTTTGCTGCTATATCGATAATCCGAACATCCTTTTTCTGAATTTCAAAAGCTGCAGCTGTTAGACGTCTTCGTCTAATATATTCAGACAGTGGTATTCCAGAAATTGATGAAAACATCCTTGAAAAATGAAACTCGGAAGTATAGGCGATTTCTGCCATCTTTTTATAGTCTATTTCACCATCGAGGTTTTGTTCAATGTAATCCAATACGTTATTCATTCTTTCCAGCCAATCCATTTACTCCATCCCTTTCCATATACCATTCTAGAAGAAAACGGAAATTTCAGCCCGATATCTTCTGCCTATAAAAGTCGGTTTTCTCAAATATATGATAATTCGTTTGAATTTGAGAATTTCCTGCTTTCATTCTTCAACTCTCCCTAATGTGACCTATTAGTTGCGGTAAAGGCTGCCGTTAGTGCTCCCTCTAAATTGAATTACAGCTATAATATGCCTAAAGTTATAAAACTGATAGAAACAAACTAATATACACCATTTTTCTTGGCGAGAACCTTTAAAATTGAGTGAAAACAGAACTACTTGCATTAAATTCTTTTAGTAAAATATACCTACAAATTCATCATTAGAGGTTTTCAAATGTATCCAGCTATCGGTGATAAATTAAGAATGAAACGACTGACCCGTAACTTAACTCAAAAAGAAGCTGCAAAAATAATAGGGGTAAGTGTTTATATGATTTCAGCCTGGGAGAATGACCGATATTTTCCTAGTGCTGTAAGAATGGAACAGTTAGCTGCACTTTATGATATTTCTGCAGAAGAACTATTGGATTATGATATTTAAATGAAAGGAACTACATAGCATTAGCAGTGGGGTGATGTAATGATGGAAATAAAGATTTCAGATATCTCAGCCATCCAATACTCTGAGATAAGGAAAGCACTGGGCTTAAACAATAACCAAAAAAGGCCCAGTAAAAAATTTCATTATGCTTTTGAGCCATCTGGTTTGTGGGAGGATCTTGCCGAAAAAGGCTTCGCTATAAAGCTGCCCGGCCAAAGGGCCGGGGAAGTTTATTATGTAGTTACATTTGAGCCTGTTAGATTGGTTTATCGGAATAATATTAGTTTGGATTATTACTTGAAGTTATAATATGGCTAACTTTTGCCAAATAAAAGCCCTGAGTAAGTCTTTTCTTGAATGTCTAAATTGTGCAGATACTCTCGTATAGTTACTCACACTCACTAACAAACTCTAAATTCACTTCATGTAACCTTCAACTAATTCATAGCATCTATCTTTTGTTGTTCCTGCTTGGGAGGCTATATATTCCAATGATTCCAGTGTTCCTCCTTCATATTTCTTTGCTGCTTCTTTTGCTGTTTCATCTCTATATGCGATCCACTTTCTTTGTTCTCCTCTTAGTTTTTCCATTTCACTTTTAGGGAGCTGCTTTTCCAGCACTTGATAGATTTCATTTAGAGCTTGATCCCACTTTTTTAATATCTCTTCTTCTGATTTTGTCATCCCTATTGTCGTATCATCATCAGTATTACGTATTTCAGCTGCTGCTTGTTCAATTTCATTAAGGTTTTCTTTGTATTTAGCCTTTTTTCCCATATTCTTATCTGTTTCTGTACCTGCTTCTTTATCCTCTGTATTACTGCTTGATTCTTTCTGGCTATCTTCTAGTGCTTGGCTATCCGTTTCTGAAATATTGCTGTTTTCTTTCTCATCAATATTTTGGCCTTCTTGATTACTTGTTGAACTTTCGGTTTTATTTTCTGCTGTTATATCACCCGTTTCAGTATTGCTTTCTTTGTTTTCTGAAACTGACTTATCTGAGCTGCTCTCATTACTGCATCCGGCCAAAAACATAAAAAGGGCTAATGCTGCAAACGATTTTTTCATTGACATGACTTCCTTTCTTGATTGTAATACCTACACAATACAGGCCACCATTTTATACATATATTTACTGCTTTATTCCTTATTCAAGGTATCATAATATATTAGAATTGTTAGGCCTACCTATTATTAAAAATATAAAATAAATAAAAAGGACCAGACATATAGAAATTCTCTATATCTGGTCTTTTTATAGATTCACCTAATTTTTTTGTTCCATCGAAAGTGTTTAAGAGGGATTTTTCAAATTGATAAAAGCTATATAGAATCCATCTTCTTGAGCCCTTCCTTTTTAATTGGGATTTCCACCTCCCAGTCTAGGAGGCCCTCCTGCTTTTCTTTATTGCATATTAAAAGCCCCTCTCTTTTTGAGAAGGGCTTTTGGTTAGTTCATTTTAAACCAAATTTCATCGGTTGATTTGCGATTCCATACAATCTTAGGTTCATCATTTTGATCGACTAAAAATACTGTCCACCCTGCGAAGGATCCGCCTTTATAAAGGTCAGCCCACAGTTCGGGATCAGGTATCACTACAGACTTATTACTATAAGTAACACCTTTTTTACTAACCGCTTCAAAATCATAATAGTTTACATTAAATGGCTCTTTGTCAGCATTAATCAATTTAAAATAGAATTTAGCCATTACATATTTTTTGCCTGGAGGAGGGGGATCATTATAATAATTTTTCTCTTTTATCAGCTGCCAGGCAACATTGCCATCAGTTATAGCTTCCACCATTCCGATTTCATAATGCCTAAGGCCATTATATCTATCTTCAACCTTTACTTCCCAGCCATCTCCAAGTGCAGTAGGGTTACTTATTGAGCCATAAGGATTATGGATACATTGAACAGCCTGTAGTTTTGTCTTACTTGGCGTTTCGTATTTTACTTTAGTATTACGGTCAACATAATATCCTCCGCCTACACTCAGCATTCCTGGTTTAAAGGCATAAATTCGGTAAAATTCTCCAGCCTTCAGCGTCCGGGCAACTACTTTCTTATCTCCTTGAAGTTTAAACAAAGGAGTATCTTTCAATACAATCAATCTGCCAATTTGACCAGGCTTTAATTCAATTCCATCCCACCAAATCTTTGTAACCCCTTTAAACTGTTCACAGAATTTAGTATCATATCCTGCTGCTTTAGAACTCGGTGTGTAAACACCAAGAACCACAATTAGTGACATTAAGATCAATCCTAATTTTTTCACTATGTATATTCTCCCTTCCAAAATATAACTCTATTATAATGGATAAATTTTCTAATTTAAATATAATTTGGAAGAATATGTTTGGAAGGTATGTTCATATTGGTATATTAGCTGATTTATTGAAGTGGATTTAGCTGCATTACTACTTCTCGATTCCCACTTTAACCTGCTTCGCCCTTCTATTCGGCAAATTCACACGGAGATAGACCGGTTTTGGAAACCGGCCTTTTTTTATAATCGTGTGGTGACGGGACCTTCTTACCTATTTGCTGCATGCACCCCTGGTTTAAACATGTTCGTTAATCCAGTATCAATAAATAGCTCCTGCCCACTGATTCCTTGTGCCAGTGTACTGGCTAGAAAGAGACAGCTGAAGGCTATTTCTTCGGTTTGAATAAACCTTTTTTGCGGAACATGTCCCAAAATAAGCTCCTCCGCCTTTTCATTAGGAATATCATGAATTCCGGCAATCCCTTGAACAAGCTTCCCCTTCATCGCTGTGTCAGCCCATCCGGGACATAGGGCATTTACGGTTATACCATCCTTTGCCAATTCCAGCGCCCACACCTTTGTCAAATTTGAAACAGCTGCCTTCGTAGAGGAATAAAGACTGTAGGTCTCCAATCCAATTTTTGCAGTCATTGAAGAAAGATTAATGACCCGCCCTCTCCCAGACACCTTTAATTTCCTCAAAAGATTTTTTGTCACCAGCATTGTGCCCCGGACATTAATATCATAGATCCGATTCCAATCTTCTGCACAAATATTCTCAAGAGGTGATTTACTAATAATGCCTGCGTTGTTGATCAGAACATCGACCGTTCCCCACGTGTTCCCCACTGCTTTTAAGATTGCACTTTCTTCAATAACATCTACTTCTAGATACTGAAAACTAGAAGGATATTTCGCCAGCAATTGCTTCACTTCATCCGTTTGTTGAATATCCCAATTACTAACGTTCGCTCCTTTTTGTAAAAAAGCCTGACAAATTGCTAACCCGATACCGCTGCTTCCGCCTGTAACAACAACGTTTCTCTCTTTTACATCTAATTCAAACATAGAGGTTCATCTCCTAACTGCCACGGGGACGGCTCCTCCGACCTATGGCCAGAGAACCGTCCCCGTAGTCTTCATAATTCTAAAAAAACATCCGGCAGAGCCGCCTCCCTGGTTTAACCCTTCACTGCCCCGGCAGTCAGCCCTTTAATAAAGTACTTTGTAACGAAGGAAAATAAAATGACCATTGGCACAATAATCATCGCCGCACCTGCGAGTAATTCTCCGCGCTGCAGGGATGTCGATTCTTTAATTCCCGCTAAACCGATAGGGATCGTTTTATTCACTTCCGAAGAAACCATCATGAGCCCAAACGTATAGTCCGTAAAGGAAACAATGAACGAAAAGACCCCAACACTGATTACCCCAGGAATAAGCAAAGGCAAAATCACACGATACAATGCCTGAAACCGGCTTGCTCCATCCATCCAGGCACTTTCCTCCAGCTCAAATGGGATCGTCTTGAAAAAGCTATTAAGCATCCATACCCCAAACGGCAGAGTCATCGCAATATGAGAAATCGTTAACCCAAACAACGAATCCTCAATACCAAAGGAAATAAACATTCCTAAAAGCGGAATCGCCAATAACATCGGCGGCAGCATATAGCCGATTAACATGCCGTTTAACAGCAAATTTTTTCCGCGAAACTGAAAACGAGTCAGCACATAGGCAATGAGACTTGAAAAAATAACCGTAACAACCGTCGTAGCTGCCGCTACAATAAAACTATTCTTGTAATACAATGGAAAATTCGTCTCATTCCAAATATTAATAAAGAAGGTTAAATCAAATGATGTAGGCAATAAAGAGGTACTATCTTCAAAAAAACCTTTGACCCCGCGTAATGGTGAGATCGTAATCCAATAGATTGGAAAAAAAGAATAGACAAATACAAAAGCCGCCAGGATATAGATTGTGACCTGAGACTGTACGCTTCTTTTCATAGGCCGCCGTCTCCTTTAATTGAGATTCCTTGACCGGGAGAGGACACTTGCTCCTTCTTCACCGCCGCTTCTCTCTTTTTCAAACGTTTGTCCTTTGGTGAATAGTTAGTAATTTTTAAATAAACATACATAATCACCATCATGATAACAGCGGAAGTGACTGCCACCGTCGCTCCATAGCCCACTTCATTAAGCTTGAACGTATTTAAATAAATATAGATTGGCAAAGTTTCTGTTTTTTCTAGCGGACCGCCACCCGTCAACAGCCACACCAAATCAAACTTATTAAACATCCAAAGTCCGCGAAGAAGAACAATCGTAATTAACAAGTCTTTCATCATAGGAATCGTAATTCTCCAAAATTGCTGCCAGCTGTTGGCCCCGTCCAGGGTCGCACTCTCGTACAAATCATGGGATATCGTCTGTAAGCCTGACAGGAAAACAAGGGTGACAAATGGAGTCCATGTCCATACAGATAAAAGGATGGAAGTGAGCATGGCAAGATCCATGGATAGAAAGTTAATATTACCTAACCCCACGGACGCCAATGTTTTGTTGATAATCCCAAAGTTCGTATCAAGAATCCATTCCCAGCCCATAGTGACGACAATGACTGGAATGATATAAGGGACAACAGAAACCCCTCTGATAAAATCCCTTCCCTTAAATTGCTGATTAAGGATTAAGGCAATCACAATACCAATAATAATTTGCAAAAATATCGAACCAAGTGCATAGACTAAAGTTTGCCATAGATCCCGCCAAAACCTTATGTCCTGCAAGAGATTCAGATAATTCTCCAAACCGACAAACGTTGGAATTCCTACAAAGCTGGCGGCTTCATAGAGACTATAGCTGACGGCAAAGCCTGCAGGGATAATAATCACAAATGTGAATATTAATAGACCGGGTATCAAAAAAAGGAGTACAAGGGGAATATCTCGTTTTGAAAGCTTCCTTTCGATCTTAACCGCCTCCTATTCGTAGAGGAGCCAGGCAGATCTCGAGAATCTGCCTGACTTCACTCTATTTCTCTCCAACTAACTTTCTTATCTCATCAGCAATTTCTTCCACAGCTTTTTCAGGGTCCTCGTTATTTAACGTGACTTTTTGGAATAACTTTGGAATTAAGAAGGCTTCAAACACTTTACCTGGACGTGCATCCGTTTCAGGTCCATCTGAATCGATGGAGTGCAGTTCCGCATTTTTCAAAATTTCATATTGCGGCTCCACGCCCGTTTCCCAATACTTCGTAATAACTGGGTCGGAACGCCATTCCTCACTGTTATAAATAGACTCTTGAGCCGGGAAGTAATGAACCCCATCGGTGTGCAGGAAATCATTCAGCTTTTCTTTATAGAACCATTCCACAAACTTCTTCGTTTCATCTGTATGATCCGTCTTCAATACTGCCATGGAATCATAGCCTAGAGAAGCAGCTACGCCATTTCCATCCTTCATCGGAATCCCAAACACTTCAAATTTATCTGCTAAGCTTTGATTTTTCGTTTCTAAAATATCAACCAATCTTCCGGAGTAGAAGGTCATGCCTACCTGCTCAGAAATAAAGGCTTCTGTCATCTCGGCATAGGAAGCGCTTGTCGCCTCTGCCGGCATATACTGATAAAGTTCCTTCAATAGGTTAAGGGATTCAACCACCTTTGGCTTCATTTCATCTGAATCAAGAATGACCTTCCAATTGTCATCAAAAATTCGGACTTTGTTGGCCCACAATAAGCTGCTAGTAATCCAGTTTGTCGCCCCATCAGAGGATAATGGCATAATCAAACCGTATTTATTATTCTCTTTATCCGTTAATGCCTTCGCGACGTTAACAAATTCATCCCATGTTTTTGGAACGGATAATCCCTTTTCCTGTAACCAGTCTGTTCGAACGTAACCATATGCTAAGTTATAATCATATGGAATCCAGTACGTTTTCCCTTTAATCGGGAATAAGATATGCCCGCTGTAGAAGTCTTCCTTACCGCCGAGGTTTTCAATGATATCGTCCACCTCAGCTAATTTCCCTTGTTCTTCCAGGATGGATATATGTCCAATAAAACCGGTCAAAAACGCACTATATTGGGCAGAAGTTCCGTAGCTGGCATTTATTTTTGTAAAAATATCCGCTAATGGAACGGCTTCTACTTCCACTTTGACGCCAAATTCCTTCCCGTACTCTTCCCCTGCTTTTTGCAGAACTTCCATTGTTTCTGGTCCTGTTTCGACGGAAGCAATCCGAATGATGGTGTCGCCTTCCTGCCCTGTTTTCTCTTTTGTTTCCGTTGGCTTCGCCGAACTGCCTAAACACCCTGAAAGGATCCCCGCTAGCAAACTGCTTACCAAGAATAAAAGAAACCATTTTTTCCTCATCAATTTTCCACACTCCCCTTTGTATAGAATGCCTGAGAAAAGGCAAATTCCTGATATTACATACTTCTCTCCTGATAAAATAATCTAGAAGCTAAATTGCGAGAGTCTGTGTGACAATTCATATGTCCGTGAATGCAATTCTTGGTAGATGGAAAATAACTCCTCATAACCCCCTATATTTTTCTCCTTAGGCGGCAAGCTATAAATCACACTTTCAGTAGATTGAGCGGCTTCTTTTAAATCAGCAAACCAGCCAATTCCTGTTGCGGCAACCAAGGCGGCTCCAAAGGAAGCATCACTGCTGGCAGGAACCTCTAATTCCACATTTAAGATATCAGCAATAATCTGCACCCATTCCCGGCCTTTACTTCCTCCCCCAATAATCCGTATTTTTTTCAAGTGTTTATTAGGAAATTGCAAACTGCAATCCTTCAGGGAAAAACCAACCCCCTCCAAGACAGCTCTGGCAAAATGGCTTCTGGAATGGCGGGCTGTGCAGCCAAAAAAGCTTCCTCTTAAGTATGGATCCCAATGCGGAGAGCGCTCGCCATTTAAGTAAGGATGAAAAATTAACCCTTCCGACCCCGGCTTGATTAATTCAACCTGTTTCATAATTTCAGGATAAATCGATGGAACCTTCATGCTTTCCTCAAACTCTTGGAAAAAGCTTTCCTTAAACCAGCGAAACGAGGCGGCAGCAAAATTGGTCGCACTATTTTGGTAGAATAAGTTATCGACAAGATGATGATAGGTAGTCAGTTTTTCATTCTTGGTAACCGTATCAGTAACCAGACAGAAGTTTCCGGCTGTTGCCAGCTTAACAACCCCATCACCACCCTTTATGGTGCCGCATCCATAAACTTCAGCGGCGGTATCCGCCGTGCCGATAATGATTCTTGTCATTTCCGAAAGCCCAAGGCATTTCGCAATATCAGGTGAAATGGTTCCGCATACCTCCGTCGGCGATAAAACCGGAGGGAATGCGCTTTCATCTAAATCAATCAGCGATAGCAAAAAGTCAGACCATTCTTGTTTTTCAATATCAAATAAAAGCGTGCCTTCAGCCTCTATATAATCTGTGGCCATCTGGCTGGAAAAACGGTAACGGACATAATCCTTCATAAAGAGGATTTTATCGATCTTTCCATATTGTTCGGGCTCATGCTGTTTCAGCCATAAAAGATGGCTGAGCGTCCAGGTCGGATTTGGTGCATTATAAGTAAGTTCAAATATTTTCTTTCCATATAACTCACTCAGTTGTTTGGACTGTTCCCCGGAACGCTGGTCATTCCACATGATGGCCGGACGGATTACCTGACGATCCTTATCAAGTAAAACCGCCACATGATGTGGGGCAGTAAAGCTAAGCGCCTTAATATTCTTCCTTCCATACGGGCCTAATTTCTCCGTTGCTTTGGATACCGCCTCAAAGGCCGCCTTAATCCACATTTCAGGCTCCTGTTCCACCCACTTAGGATGGGGATAAAAAGAGGGGTACGGGACATATGCTTCTGAGGAAATGGTTCCATCAGATTTGAGACAGGTAACCTTACATCCGCCTGAGCCATGGTCAATCCCTAAAACGTACTGTTCGTTCATGCCTTCTCATCCTCGTCTGAAAGTGAAATGAGGATCTTAATAACATCCTCGCCGCTGTCAATCGCTTCAAACCCTTGCTGAATTGCCTCTTCTAGCGGAACTACCTTGCTAATGAGGCTGCTTAGATCCAGTCCCCCGGACGAAAGCAATTCGATGGCTTGATCATAATCTTCTTTCATATAGACCCTTGTTCCGACAAGCTGCAATTCTTTTGCGATAATGCGGTACACATCAAAATCTGCATTCTTTTTAGGCAGACCGGTTATCACAACGATCCCCTTTGTACGGGCGGCTTCAATACAGGCAACCATCCCATCGTTGGTGCCTGTTGCTTCGATGGACACATCCACACCCCGTCCATGGGTTATTTCATTAATTTGTTCAAGGAAATCCTCCTCTGTTGGGTTCAATACCTCAAACCCCAATTGATTGGCAACCTGAATTCGATACGGACTTATTTCTGAGATGAGTACTTTTGCCCCTCTTTGTTGGGCGGTCAGTGCGGTAATTATTCCAATCGGACCGCCGCCAACCACTAATACCGTTTGGCCGGCTGCTATTTTTCCTTTTTCCACGGCATGGACACACACCGCAAGCGGTTCGATTAAGGCTCCTTCCTGCATCGAAATGGTATCTCCCAGCCGGTAAACCTTGGACTCAGGAACTTTAATATATTCGGCAAACGCCCCATCGCTATCAATGCCAATTAGGTTAAAATTAATCGTGCAAAGGTTATAATCCCCTCTTTGGCAGCTGTCGCATTCGCCGCAGGAGGTAATCGGCTCAACCGTTACTCTGTCTCCTTTTTGAAAGCTGGAAGATACTCCAGCTTCGTAAACAGTTCCGGAAAATTCATGGCCTAAAATGACAGAAGGCTTTGTCCGTTTGGTCATCCCGCCGTGATACGCAAGCATATCGGTCCCGCAAATCCCGGCATAGTTTACTTTAATCAGTACTTCTCCCGGCCCAGTTTCAGGTATGTTTCGTTCTTTAACGGCTAATTCATTGGGGCCAACATAGCATAAGGCTTTCATAACTCCACTCCTTTTACTAAACTATTAATCAGTTAGTTTACCAAATTCCAAATCCTAACTTTCCTGGGTTCATGATCCCTTTAGGGTCGATGCCTTTTTTAATATTTAATAAAACATCAAACATATCGCCATAAAGCTCCGGCATGAGATATCCAAGCTTAAAGCCTATTCCATGATGCTCATTTAAAAGTGCTCCATTTTCTAGATTAACTCGTGAACAATCCGCCCAAATTTGGTTATGCAACCGGAATAATTCCCTTGAGTCCTCTGGAGGCTTGGCAATATAGAATCGGTCATAAATCATGGTTCCCCATGGATACCAATGAGAAAAGTGGGCCATATATTCTGCGTTATATTCCTTATACTTTTCCTCCACCAGCCGTTTTTTCTCATCGTAAAGCTTGTGGATTTTGTCATAGGTCGTGATGGTTTCTACGGTTCCATATAAAAGCGGATATGACGGCTGAAGCGGCGGGCGGTAGAAATCATAGCGGGTATTCCACCAGTATAATCCCGGCTCTTCCCCTAAATCAGTCCCTCCATTTTCGAGGCAGATTTCCAACACCTTTTTCATCTGTTCATTAGCGATGCCTTTAAATCCATCCACCATGAGTACCATATTGACACCGTCTGCATCCATTCCGGTTCCCTTTAACGATTTTTTTGTGGAGCCAGGATCATACAGCCGGATGACGGCAGGGTTTAATCGGTTAATCATGATTTGCCGCCCTGCTTCAATTCCATCGTGGATTTCATTGAATTTAATCATTCGGAATAATCGTGCTTCCGGTAATGGATCCAAGCGGATGCGTATCTTCGTAATCACCCCAAGTGTCCCTTCTGAACCAACAAATAGCTGCAGCAAGCCCGGCCCGGAGGCATGATTGGGAACAGGCAGGGTTTCAACTACTTTTCCATCTGGCAGGACAACTTCCACAGACAGAACCATGTCCTCCGCTTTACCATATTTAGTGGACATGACTCCAGAGCCTCTTGCAGCAAGATATCCTCCCAATGTAGCCATATCCACCGAAGATGGGTAATGGGCAAGCATGAATCCATGTTTATTAAGTTTATTTTCCAGGACACGTCCATTGATTCCCGGCTGAGCCGTTAAAACTAACGACTCTTCGTCTATGTTGATAATTTTGTCCATCCGAGTGACATCAAGCACGATTCCTCCATAAATAGTGGCTGCGCCGCCCTGGGTTCCTGATCCTCCACCTCTTGGGACAACCGGCACCTTATAGGTGTTACAAATTCTCATCACCTTTGAGACTTCTTCGGTCGTTTCCGGCCTTACGATAAAGCAAGGCATCGGCAGTTCTTCATTCTTTTGTTTCCACATATAGGTCAGCCAATATTGGTCAATCGCCAAATCCTTTTGGGCATCATTCACCACGTCTACTACATTTTCCGGACCTGCTGCATCCTCAAGTTCTGATCGGAACATCTCCCGAGCATACCCTTTTAAGTTCAAAATAAAATTCCCCTTTCTATATACCTTTTTGTATTGGTTGGACGGATTTACCGGCGCTTTCCCGAAAAAATATGATTCTATTATCAAAACTGGATTATTCACTGGAAAGACTGATAGTATAGGAGAATTTATCTCCCCGAAAATAGGAGTGTAAAAGCTCAACTGGATTTCCATCATGAAGGTAGGAAATTCTTTCAAAAGAGAAGTAGGGAATACTATCTGATATACCCAGCGTGTTTGCTACCTGTTCATTCATGACAGCTTCCATATGTTGTTCGGCTTTTTTTATGGGCTTGCCGATATTTTCTAAGTAGGAGTAAAACGATTGATGTTCTAGATCGACTGAGGCTAAATCTGGAACCAGATACTCAGGTATGACTAACTCTTGAAACCCATAAGGAATATCATCAATATATCTGATCCGCTTGATGGAGAAGACTCTGTTTATTTTCCGGATGGCTAACTTTTGGCACTCTTTATCTGTTGGGGGTCTTTTTTGGAATTCTAATAGTTTTGATCTGGGGTGAAGGCCAATTTCGAGCATATCCTGATGAAACCCAGTAATTTTATTTAGGCTGCGCTTTAATTTTACATTTCCAACAAACGCTCCTTTACCTTGAACGCGGTAAACTAACCCATCATTCACTAACTCGGTTACAGCATTTCTGGCTGTCATACGAGAGACACCATACTTGACGACAATTTCATCCTCGGTTGGAATTTTTTCATCCTGTTTATAATGGCCACTGACGATTTGGCTTCGAATGTCCTGTGATATTTGAATATAAATTGGCATTTGAGTTTTAGCAAAGGTTTTCATTTTTTTCATATTGTAAACCCTTTCATTTTGGTTTTTGTCAGGCGAAATCACTTCTTACTGAGCAGTAAATCCTCCATCCACCATTAAATTTGCTCCACAAACAAAAGAAGAATCATCACTTGCTAAAAATAAGGTAGCTTTAGCTATCTCCTCCAGTTGACCTAGACGGCCAATTGGATGTAATCGGATAAGCTCCTCCTTCGCTTCAGGAGATTTGTTTCGTATTAAGTCCGTATCAATGTAACCTGGACAAACGGCATTTACTCGTATCCCTTTACTTGCATACGTTACTCCCAAGGTTCTGGTTAAATTGGCCACCCCGCCTTTAGAAGCGGTATAGGAAGTGACCTCATTCCTGCCAATATGGCCAAGCATGGATGCTGTATTTACAATGACTCCGTATCCTTGAAACAGCATTTGTTCGATGGCATATTTGTTTGTTAAAAATACACCGGTCAAATTCACATCAATAGTGCGATTCCAGGTTTCGAGAGACAGATTATGTATAGGAATGGTTTCTGCAATACCGGCATTTGCAATCATAATATCAAGCTTCCCAAAAGTATCTACAGCTGCTTTGACTAGACCCTTAACAGACTCTTCCTTAGTGACATCCACCTTTACAAACGCAGCTTTATGCCCATTAGCAGCAAGTTCATCCGCAGCCATTTGGCCTGTTTCAACATCAAGATCAGCAACAACGACTGCAGCTCCTTCTTCAGCGAATAGTTGGCAAACACATTTTCCTATTCCTTTCGCTCCGCCTGTTACGATGGCAACCCTTCCTAGTAACTTCATCCGTTCCTCCTCCTTTAGTTATTGTATATACAACTATACATATAATAATACCATAATTCTGAAAATTCAACCTATTTTTTACGAAATATTTTTTGGCGACTTTACTGATAAAAGTAAAAGGCCGGCTCCACAGGGAAACCGGCCGCCATTATGAGAATCTTCAATTACGATACACTGCTTCAGTTCCATTCCTAAGTATTAGAAATATATCGGGATTTGGCTTACTATCCTTAAATTCTTCTCTACTTACAACTACATAAAAGATCCGTTCTAGTTAGCAGTCTGTTATGACTCTATTGATAAGATCTCTGTCAGAGGATGAAGCTAAAGCAATGCTAATGCTTTGATTTTTCAGGTTATCGATTAGAGTTCGAACACCTGGAAAAAGGATTTCTTTAAAATGAAATTTTATTGACTGAAAGAAACCGTGCTGGAAATGTATTAGTTCTTCTATCGTTTGTGGTAGTTTGCAATGTTCTTTAATAAGCGTCATTTACGTTTCCAATTAACTGAGCTCTTATTTCTTCTGGAACAGTATAAGGAAATACTATGCCTTTTTAATATTAAGTTGAGTTTATAGTTATATGAAGACCTATGATATACTAAAGAAAAGTGATAATATTCTAAAAATATGTATCACAAAGAATATAAACTTTAATTGCATCCAGGGGGCTCCTAAATGATAAATGATATAAATCAATCTGAACTTCCTGTCGAAATAATTGGAGGGAAAATTCGCTCTAAAAGGAAAACTCTTCAGTTAACTGTCGATGAAGTTGCAGAAAGAATTGGTTTAAGTCAGAGTATGGTTTCTCAGATAGAAAGAGGAAAAGCAAAACCTTCTCTAGATACATTGTGGAAATTAAGTATTTTATTTGATGTTCCTCTCTCCTTCTTTTTTGAAGGCATTGAAAAGCAATCCGTTATTGTTTCCAGGCGGGGAGAGCAGGAAATACTCAAAATGAGGCATAAAAATGTTCAGTACAGAGTGCTGGCCCCTCTCACAGGTCGGAAGATAGAGTTCTTTGAGATTACAGTCGATCCAGATAAGGGAGAAGAGCTCCAACTATATCCGCATAAGGGAGAAGAGGGCGGTATGGTCATTAAGGGAGAGTTAGAAGTTATTATTGGGACCCAGAGGTATCTGTTGAAACAAGGAGATAGTATTTATTTTGACAGTACGAATCCCCATGCTTTTCGGAACCCAGGAGACAGTCAAACAGTTGCAATTTGGACAGGAACTCCATGGGAACCCATAAACAAAAGTTAAAAAAGAAGGCCGCTGTTAATTCAGCAGCCTTCTTTTTGTATTTAATTTAATCGTATCTCAGTATTTAAATTCCGATAAAATTACATTCATTAATAAAAATATAAATGTGGTTAATATTTTTATTGATTTTGATATTGCTAATGCTTTATATTAGGTGTAGATTGATATTTTTGAATTTTCAGTATTATAAAGGGGGGCGATATGGGAGCGGAGGCCAACTAAATTAACTAATCTCGGATGAACACGTTTGTCAATCAGCCTAATAAAAGGGGGAACATTTATGGAATTTGGTGCTTTGTCACTTTTACCGCCATTAGTTGCAATTGGAATTGCTTTATTAACCAGACAGACCATTTTATCTTTATTTATTGGTGTTTGGGTTGGTGCCACTATTATTAACTCCTGGAATCCCTTTTCCGGATTTGCTAAAAGTATCTCCGATTATATGATTCCCTCCATTGCGGATCCCTGGAATGCCGGACTCTTAATATTAGTCAGCTTAGCAGGAGGATTTATTCATATCCTAAGAGTGACTGGAGCAGCACAGGCTTTTGCTCAAGTTGCTACCAGAAAGATAAACACTCGAAGAAAAGCACAAAATCTAACATGGGGGAGCGCATTTTTATTTTCCTACACAGAGCCCGTTCTAATCTTGGGTACGATTATGAGGCCATTAACAGATAAGCTGAGTGTTTCCCGAGTTAAACTAGCATATATATTAGACTCAATGGGTTCTCCCCTTGCATCTATGTCCCCTATCAGCAGTTATGGACCTTTCATAACAGGGCTTATCGCAACACAAATCACCGCTCTAAGCTTATCAGACAATCCATGGACATTATTTATTCAGATGATTCCTTATAACCTATATGGGCTATTTGCAATGATTGGTGTTTTATATGTTATCAATACTGGACTAGATATCGGCCCTATGTATCATGCTGAAAAAAGGGCTATTGAAACCGGGAAAGTCTTTGGGGAAAATGACAAACCATTGGTTGCTACTAAGGAGTCGGAGAGATTCCCAGAGGGCTATACATTTAAATTTCATCAATTTTTAGTTCCAATGCTTCTCCTGTTTATTACCATATTCACTGTGATTTTCTGGACCGGAAATATATTTGAAAATGGTTTCAGAGGGGCTTTTATTAATGCAAATATTGTTTTAGCCATTTCATGTGGATTTTTAGTGGGTTCGATTGGAGCAGGCCTATTTTCTGTGGTATACAAACTCCACACAATTAAATCTGCCTTTGATGAATTCACTCAGGGAATAATTAATTTAATGATTGTTCCAATAATTCTTGTTCTAGCATGGTCCATCGGAAAAATTGCAGGACAGATGGAGCTGGGAGCATATATGTCTTTAATTGTCGGAGACTACCTTCCTTCGTTTATTGTTCCAGCTTTAATCTTTTTACTCGGATCCCTAATCGCTTTTGCAACAGGAAGCTCCTGGGGAGTATTTGCGATTATGATGCCTATTGCAATCCCTATGGCTGTGACTATGGACATTGAAATACCACTTGTTATCGGAGCTGTTATTAGTGGCGGATTATTCGGTGACCATTGTTCACCAATTTCCGATACAACAATTCTAGCTTCAACAGGTGCGGCTTGTGATCACATAGAACACGTAAGAACTCAGCTGCCTTATGCAATATTAATAGCAGTTTGTACATTCTTAGGCTTCTTAGTAGCCGGTGCAACAGCTGGATGGATGGGATTTATTACAACAGCAGCTGCAACAATTATTGCTCTCTATTTACTTAATAAGAAAGCTAAACGCTCCCAAAGTCCATTAAATTTAAATATGTAAGTTAGGAGAGAAGCAGATTGAAAGTTGATCTTATCATACAAAATGCACATATACTCACAATGGAAGGAAAAGGTGTAGGATATTTAGAAAACAGTTCCATTGCAATTAAAGGAAACCTTATTCAAGAGATTGGAAATGCTGATGATATAAAAAGAAACTACAACGCTGATAGGATAATAGATGCCACAAATAAACTGGTGGTGCCTGGGTTTATAGATGCGCATATCCATACAGGGATTGCCATATTCAGAGGGGTAGCTCAGGACATGTCAAATTGGATGCAAAAAGGACTATGGCCGTTTATGAAGCATCTAAAACCGGAAGAAAGTGTTAAAGGATCCATGGTAAACATTATTGAAGGCATAAAGTCTGGAACCACAACTTTTTGTGATTACGATGGAAGAATGGACCTGATTGTTGAAAATTACAAAAAAATCGGTGCCAGAGCGCGAATTGCGGAACTGGTAAATGAAATTCCTGATAACGTTGGTGATATACCTGTCGGAGAACTTTACCCATTTAATCCATCTATCGGGAATGCGAAACTTAAAAGAAATCTTGAATTATTTGAAAAGCATCACGAGAGTGATAATGGCAGAATTACAGCAATTTTAGGACCCCATGGCCCGGATATGATGAGTTTGGAACTGCTAAATGAAATCAAAGAGTATGGAGAAAAACTCGATACTAAACTTCATATGCACGTTGCTCAAGGGGACAGAGAAGTTGACCAAATGATGAAACGGTATGGCAAAAGATCAGTCGACTTCCTTGAAGAACACGGTTTTTTGAACAAAAGGTTAATTGCTGTTCATTTAACGGAAGCAACAAATGAAGAGACTAAGAGGATTGCCAGAAGCGGTGCGGGGATGGTTTACTGTGCAGGCAGTATTGGGATTATTGATGGACTCGTTCCCCCTGTTTACCTCTTCTCACAGTCAGGCGGGATAGCTTGCTTAGGCTCAGACCAAGCTCCAGGCAATAATTGTAACAATATGATAAATGAAATGAAATTTGCTGCAATCTTAAACAAAGTAAAGCTCGCGGATCCAAGAGTATTTAATGCAACCATGGCCTTAAGAATGGCAACTATTGAAGCAGCTAAAGTGATGGGAATTGACCATGAAGTCGGCTCAATCCGCAAAGGAAAAAAGGCAGACATGATTATTATTAATTTACAGGATCCCTCTTTCTTCCCTATCTACACAAAACCGATTAGAAATATTGTTCCAAATTTAGTCTATTCAGCAAGGGGACATGAAGTTGAAACTTCCATTATTGATGGACAAATTATTATGGAGAATAGAGAAATCTTAACCATTGATCAAACCACTGCTATTTCTGAAGCACAAAAGGCAGCAGACCAAATAGCAATTAGAGCTGAAAAGGATATATTAAAAGCAGAAAGTGACATTTTAACAATGGTAAATGAAGAATTGCTATAAAAATGAGGAGCCTCGAACTTATGGGGCTCCTTGAACTTTAGTTGAAAAGAAAAGTGAAATATATTAGTGGCGGTATTCCGCTTTCATCCTAGATGCCTGTTCTTAATTACTTTCCTCTTTAACTGGAAAGTATACTGTGTGCCCAACCTGGATTCTTTTTTATGGATTTATAGTCAGGGTCTTGCTATAAACAGGAGCTGCACCTTAAGATGGTGCATCATCGCAATTTTCATTATATGCACCGCTATCTTTATTTGGAAGAATTTCCCAGAGGAGCCTTTTGACAAACTTCGAATGGTGACAGATCCCAGTTTCTGACTCTAACTGCAAGAAAAGAAGCATAGGGTTTAACGTCCCCATGCTTCCCGGTTGTCATATTATTTTGAAATTACAACATC
The DNA here is from genome assembly GCF_024519925.1 of Cytobacillus sp. Bac17. NCBI lineage: Bacteria > Bacillati > Bacillota > Bacilli > Caryophanales > Bacillaceae > Cytobacillus > Cytobacillus sp. Bac17. Next base: position 23,893 of record NZ_JALJRC010000015.1, read on the forward strand.
TTTAATTGTATTTCCATTTTCGTCAGCTACGTTTGAAGATGAGAATTCTACTGTAATAGAATCAGTTAATTCAAATGAAGCAGCAGTTGTAGTTGCTGTTACAACATTTCCAGAGATTGTGAAGGCAACATCAGAAGAATCAATTGCAACACCATTCTTCTTAACCTTAATTCCAGAAAGTGTACCACCTGTTAATGAAGACTTTAAGTTTTCACTGAAAGCAACTGAGATTTGCTTGCTGTTTAATAGAGTTACTTTCTCAGCAAGAATCTTAACGTTTTCCAATAATGGAACTAGAACACCATTTTTAGCAGTAGTTGTTAGAGTGTTACCATTTTTATCTTTAATGTCTTTAACTGCTAAAGTTCTGTTTCCATCTACAGCAACTGTTCCTTCTGGTAACTCGATACGTACAGTCTGCTTATTACCATAGAAATAGATTTTTGAAGATGCAGGAACAGCGGCACCGTTAATTGTAAAGTTGTTAGCATTTAACGCAGCATCAGTTAATTCTGCATCAAAAGCAAATTGTAATACGCCAGTTGATACTTGAGTCGGTACAACATCAAGAGTTTCGTTTGTATTTGTTGCTGGAGTAACTTTAAATGTAAGAGTTGTAGCAACAGTGTTGTTTCCAGCTGCATCTTTAACAGCCTCAGCAGGAATTACAACTTTGTAGTCACCAGATGCTAAAACAGCAGCTGCATCTAGAACTAGATATTGGTTTTCACCAGGATCTGTTGTATCTCCATCGTTGTTAGCATCATATACATAATCAACTGAATCTAACACAGTGTTTGCAGTAGGTTTTACTACTCCATCAGCAGTTGTGTAAGAAGTGCTTACCCCTGTTGCAGGAACAATTGGAGTGTCTCCAGCTACGATAACTTCATTATACTTAACGATGATTTTGTCATCTTTAATTGTTGTGGAAACAACTGTTGGAGCAGCCTTATCTGCAGTTAATGTCAGTGTTTTCTTGAATTCTTTGCTTGCATTATTGCTTGCATCTAAAGAACCAGCAGCAACTGTTAATTCTTTAGTTACAAATGTATTTGGAGAAACAATTAGTGATGAAGCATCGAATACGAATACTTTACCTTCAGCGTCCACTGAGTTTGCAGCAGTTACAGTTGCAACTGTATTAGCTCCATCTTTTAATACCGCTTGGTTAACTGGCTCGCTGAAAGTTACGCGAACATTAGATCCTTCAGCAACCATAGAAGTTACCTCTGGAGCAACATTATCAGCACCCACAGTTACTGTTAACACAGTATCTGGCAAGAAGTTACCAGCTAAATCTTTTGCACCTACGATAGCAATTTTATGAGTGCCTTGAGTTAAGCCTGAGAATGCCAGCTTAACAGCACCTGTAAGTGTATCTGTGGCTGAATCTTGTGTTACAGAATAGTCAGTTCCTGAAACTTTAGCAACTCCATTTAATGATACTGTTGCACTTGAAAGATTCATTGGCTCAGAGAAGTTAACAGTAGCAACCGGAGCACTGAAGGATACAGAAGCAGTTGGAACTGCTTTATCCACTAAGAATAAAGGCGCTTGATATTTAGCCATTACTTTACCTGTAGTGTCTTTAACATTTTCAGTTTTGAATTCAACATACTTATTTAAATCAGCAGCAAATCCAGTTCCAAATGTTAGCGTAGCTGATTTCTTATCAGCGCTTAAAGTTACGCGAGTTGGGTTAGCAGAACCAAGTGTATAGTTAGTTGCAAGTTCTGCACCACCAGTTGCAGTACCAGCTTGAACTGCTTTATTGAAGTTAACAACGATTTGTTTAGCGTTAATCGCACTTATAATACCTAGTTAAAACAATATTTAGTTAGAATAAAATATATTTGTTTTCCCCTTTAAAATAGAGTATTTACAGATAGGTATCAGCAAATTATATTTTATTTTAAAGGAATTTAGTTCATTTTTTAAGGTTATACCGTTCTTACTATAATAGTTACACCTTTAAACACAGTGGACTTTAAGGAATCATAATAAATATAGTAAAATACAGTTACTTTTTAAATTTTTTTAGTGTTTATGTATAGAATTCTTGATATGGCCCATTAAAATCAACAAATTTTCCATTTTTGTTTGTTAACTTGTAATACTTAACACTTCTCACAAAGTTTTCTTTTAAACCTAATTCCATTTCGGGAGTTAATTTATACCCGTTCAATTGGTATCTCCTGTAGAACTTTCCAGAGCAAGAGAGTGAACAGAATCTACTCTTAAAAGTATATTTCTTTAATTGATACATTAGTCTTTGTTCATATTCCTTGTAACTCCCACATTGTGGGCATTTATAAACCATAAAACTTTTGCCGTACTTAGGCATCGTATATACTTCTTCAAACCTTTCTCTCTTTCTCCTTAAATATGCTGGCGGATTCCAAGAATATAGCCATTCCCCTATTATTCGAACTGAATTTGTCCCACAAAAAGCAAAAGTATAAGAATTCTTATGCTTTCTAATGGGTACTGAGTTTAGGTTTAATTCTTTTGCTAAAATATCCCGTATTGCAGTCATCAATTTTTGGGTCCCGACAATTTGAAATGTTGGCATTTTGGTTGATTTATCAATATGGATAGACCCGTCTCCCTCGAATATTCCTAAAATAAAAGGTCTATGATCAGTTATTATATCTACTGGGTATTCAATAATATGAGTTTTCCTTTGTGTTAAACCATATTTGAGTAGGTCATCATATATCTTTTTGCTACCTATTATTAATTTTGAATATCTTCTTCCGTCTGTAAAGTCTGTTTGAATGTCTTTATCAGAACATAATAAACCCTTGAAGTAGGTCAATATGTACTGATCCTGTTCCTGAATTTTAATTGCAAACCCATAATATTTTTTATCTTCATAGGCAAAAACACAACCATCACTATATATCCAACCTAATAAATACTGCTTTTCTAGATTGTCTAAGTTTTTAAAATAGGTTTCATCTAAAAGGTATTGGCGAGATCTCCAAGAAAAGCCATACTTCTTTAAATTATTTCTAATAACAGTATGAGTGGTTTTATAAAGCGATGCAATTCTCCGCAAAGTCATTCCTTCAATATTATGTAACTTATTAAATTCATAAGCATCTCTTATAGTGAAAACTTTTCTTTTCTTCATATTCCAAACCCTTTTCACCAATTTATTCCTCTTAATCTTTGCTAGGGTGGATATAACTATACTTTTTTTACCACTCAAATTAAAAGCTTGACTGGAAAAATCTTATTTCTGGCATTAAGACTTGTATTTTTTTTTAGAAGAAAGTATTTAGTATTCATAAAACTGAGCATCTCCTAAAGAATGATCTACTTAGACATTGCGATGTAAGGTAGCTTACTTAAATTATTGATTAAGCAAGGGCAATACACCCTTACATATTTATACAATTTTTTATAATTAAACCAATTGGAGACTATACAATTAAGTCTTGTTTAGCTATAATTAAATTGTTCCTATAGTAACTCAACTGAAATCTCAAACATATTTTTATGTAGAAAGACATGTTACATCTTTTTGTGTATCTCTTGCAGTTGTTCCATCAAGTTAGATCTTGTTGAAGAGACGTTGAGATCACAAAGCTTTTAGGGAAGAGATGTAAGTTGAGCGAAGCCAGGAACCTAATAATTTTTGGCAACTGATTCATTCCCTAGTTAGTTGTCAGAGAACGACACACAGGTGTTATTTCTTCTTAGCTGATAATGACCTTTCTAAAACTTAAGCAGAGTAATAAGGAAAAATCCCGGAGGTGAGAGGCCGGGATTTTTTCTTTTTTGTTTAAATTACTCATAATTGTGGAATTATAAAAATAGATATTTACTGTAAAAGAAAAAATACCGATTACTGTGAGGGCTCGACCAGAGCAGCTCGAATGACCACAGGGTGAGAGGTGGGTCATACGCACAATAAAAGGTATCTTTCTTTGACTTTTTTGACTTTAACGACGAATTACAGGGTTATACTACTTATTTGCTGTTGAGAAAAAGCAGGACTATCTTGAGAATTCGTATCGACCAATCAATAACTATTCCAAGTGCCCGTTCTTTCTCAGCAGTCTTCTTTAGAAGTTCTTTCATTTTCCTCATGAAGACCTCACCGACCTTTCTAAAAGCAGTCGGTCAAGCCCAAGCATTACCATTATACTACTAAAATGGTAATTTTATAATACATTAATAGATTTTAAAGTTAAAATTTTTTAAAAGGATAATTGTTCTCTAGCTTTTATCTCCCTATATAGAGTTGCTTTACTTACCCTTGTTATCTCACAAATCTCTTTCACTGTTTTATTTCCTTCAATATATAGTTCTATTGCATGCTGAATTCCTTTATGTTGTTTATGATACTTCTTAACTCTTCCTTTATACTTTCCCTTCCTCTTAGCTAAGTCTATCCCAGCCCTTTGTTTCTCTTTAATTAATGTTCTTTCTAATTCGCCGAAACCAGCCATTACGGTTAGAAAAAACTTACCTGTTGGCGTCCTGGTATCTATGCCCAAATTCAATATGACTAAATAGATATTTTTATTAGATAGTTCCTCAACAAGCTGCAACAGTTGTACTGTACTTCTTCCGAGCCTATCCATACGAGTTGCTACCAGAGTATCATGAGGCTCTAATTCTTGTAATAATTGGTCGAGTTGCTTATTTTCCGCAACTCCAGTAATTTTCTCACTTATGATCATATCGACACCGTAAGATGTTAACTGTTCGATCTGAGTGTCTAGATTTTGATCTGTAGATGAGACCCTCGCGTACCCGTAAACTATAATTCTCACCTTCTTTAACTGAATTTGAGACATGTAAATGAGACACAATAAACATAATGTTTACTGCATTTAATAAATGTCTCAATAGGGCGTACCCCATTGAGACAAAACATCTTACTGTGAAACCTTTGATTCAAATTTTTCAATGAAGTAATCAATGGACATACATATCAGTTGTGTTTGGCTTAAATTTGTCTTTGTGCAAAAATCTTTAAATCGATCATGAAGATCGACTGGTAACCTAACTGAGGTTGTATAATTAGCTTTCCTTGCAAAAGCAAATTCTTGCGCTTTTCTCCAAAAGCTATATTGTGGCCTATTTGTTTGATTAGTTGGTGGTGCTAGTCCACTTGGTTGCAGCAATCCTAATAATCTGTCTGATTGCTGGAGTAAAGTTATTACTCTATCATCTTCTAACAGGTCAAGTGGGTCGACATTAACGTTATTTTTCTTTGAGGTTATCATTTGTTTAGTATTTATATTTTTCTTCTTAACGGCTGCTTTTTCGCCAACACGCGGCACGTAATTCTTCTTAACATTATCCCATTTATAACTCATGTCACCCATAAACCTTGAGAGACTTTTGGGATGTGAGTAGCCTACAGCCCTGGCTACCTCATCAACTTCATAATTTTTAGAATATAAATCGATTACTTTTTTGACTTTTTCTTCATTTGTCATTACAAGATCACCACCCTCTGAATTATAAAAGATCAACGGTATCTTTTAGTTCTTCAATTAATGAATGCAAATATACTTCAGTTGTTCTTAAAGAACTGTGTCCTAATAACTGTTGGATTTTAAATAGGTTTGCACCCTTTCTTAATAGATTAGTTGCAAAACTATGCCTGAATGTATGGCACGTAACTTTCTTTTCCCAACCTAGACTCTTAACAAGCTCGTCAATTAATATTCTTGCGTATCCAGGTGATAACCTTCCAGTTTTATTAGTTGCAAAAACATATTCACTATCTTGAATAGTGTTTGCTCCTTTATGTTTTTGCAATTCTTCTTCGAGTAAAGGATGAAGAGGTACCTTCCTCTGCTTTCTACCTTTTCCAAATAACTTCACTACTTTTTGTTCAAAACTTATAGCCGACCACTTCAAGTTGCATATTTCACTTATTCTGGCACCAGTATAATACAACATATAAATTAAAGTCTTAGTTTGACCACTTGAATTTTTAAATAATTCTGATATTTCTTCTTCCAAAAGAGGTTCTCTTTCCTGTTTTACTACTTTAAAACGGGTAACTCTGTCACATGGATTACTCTGAACATAACCTTCTCTCATTAAGAATTTCATGAAAGCACTTAATGAGTGCAGATGTCTTAACCTGCTTGCATCGGCGTAGTTGCGTTCTGTCTTTAGATAATATAAATAATTTTCTATAATTTTATGGTCAATCATTTCAACCGTGGGTACGCACCCATACTCATCGGCAATCCAATCGTTTATGCTATGTAAATCCTTGGTATATCCCTTAATTGTTTCTAAGCTTTTATTAGCTTTGGGCAGATGATCGGTTACATAAAGATCAATATGACTTAATAACATATCCATTTTCCCCTAACATATTAAATCTATCGTCGGAGCCGTCGTATCGTCGAAAATATTTTACTTTTGGGCAGTTAACCACAGTTGATGAATTCTTTCCTTTTGCCGATCATAGTTATATTCAATACCATTAGCATTTAATATAGCTTCAATTCTAGAAAGTTGATCTTTTATTTTATTTGGTTTGATATCAAACTCAATATTTTCTTTAAAGGCCTGTTTTTTAAGTTCTTTTACTAATGTGGTGGCTGTCCCTTTAAAAGACTTATTGATTCTAAGGTATTTTTCAATCACAGTTGCAAGGCTGCTTTGTTCTAAAGCATCACGATATGCTTCCTTTTGATTGTAGGAATAAATAGCAGAAAACCCTCCTTTTTTTAACCCTAGCAGATGCTCACATGCAGTGATCCACTTTGTAAAATCCCTCATACGAGGTGAAGTGCTTAACTTAAATGAACTGTAATTCTTTAATATCTCACTTATAAGGTCAAAAATCCCTGCAAGAATATAAGGCCTGTCCTCTTCAAAGCTGCTCCAAAACTCCTGCTCACTTCTTCGCTTGGCACCTATTATTTTGGGTAAATTGATTATTATTGACCGGTCAGCCAAATCACTTCTTTTTGCAATGGTATCTATTCCATTTAGAATTAGGGGATTACAAGCCTCAATAACATGCTCTTCTGAGTCTGTATAGTTTTTCTTTGCAACGAAACTGCTACCTGTAGCTATCTTGCATAATGTATCTGCTAAGTTATTATTTAGTTCCGAGATATTATCGAAGGCTAACACCCTGCTTTTATTTGCAACTATATAAATTTCTCTTTCATTCCTAGGAAACGTCATCACTTCATTCCTGGTAGGGTCAGTCAAACGCTTTATTATTCTACTATGCAAGCTTTTACCACTTCCTTGAAGCCCCTGAATTATTAATATAGGAAATGGACCAGCTGGCATATAGCATCCTAGTATAAATGCGACAAATAAGATCCAATCCGTCCCCTTACAAGTTACATACTTTTTAAGTAATTCAATGTTATTTCCCTTCACAGGAATAGGCAATTCCTGCATTGATTTCCCTCTAAGAAACTTCATTTCCGTGTTTCTTAGAATGGTCCAGTTTCCAGGAGTAATTTGTACAACATCTCTTTGTTTATTACATAAGTCAATATATAGTTCTTTTAGATTACCGGCTATTCTCGTGTTCAAACTCTTTATTGGCAACTTATTGTTGAACCTAAGTGTTGCTCTTAATGTGTTAATCCCTTCATCTATAACATTTTTATTTAAATCTTTATTAAATAATTGATACCAACTACCTCTAATCCAATCTGAAAAATTTTTACTATCGATATTAATATCTTGAAAACCGCCTTCAAACAATACTGTTGCATATATTTCACCATCATGAGTTTGATAAAATTCTTCAGCTTTTTGAGCTATCTCCAATAAAGCTTGAGTAACATTGATTTCTTTTTGCTCCATTCGATCTTCAATATATTCCTTTTGGCTAGTTTGGCTTTTCTTTTTAACCTTGCCTATACTTTTCTTGTTAATCGACATATATGTTCCGGCCCATCAATATTTTAAATGCATCGCTTTTTGATAAGGTATAAAAACTTTGAATAAACTGAAGGCCATTACCTTTTCCACAGTGAGCAAAACAAACCCAGCTGCCATTTTCTATATTAAAGCCAAACGAATTATGATGGTCATCATGGAATGGGCATTTTGCAGAACCCCACTTACCTCGAATTCTAATTCCTTTCAAATGTCTGGAATAAAATTCAATCCAATCTAATTCTAGGAAGCTAAGTCTGTTATACCTTTTATTTTTTGGATTTTTTTTATATACTATAGGTGGGTTTGTAGGATTTTCTCTTTTTTCTAGAATTAGATTTTCCAACCATGTTGGTAGCTCTTTTTTCTCAACTTCATTCGGGGACCTTAACCAATTATACTGTTTCCCAGATGGATGAATTGATGGTGGGGCTACCACTATTTTTTTATCTGATAAAATATCTACTCCATCAACAAGTTTCATAGAAGGGATATTTTTTTTATAACTATAATATAAGTGTATACCTCTAGATGATCTCGCTGCCCAGGTCTCTAAGAGTTTCCCATGTTTCCTTAAATAAGCAAGTTGCTTCATATCATCAATATCAATAACAACCACATTTGATATTTTTCCCGTTAAAATGCCAATATTCTGATCCTGGTAAGTAATAAATCCGTTTTTCTCTTTAATACCGTACACTATTTGGCTTTTTAATAAGGGGGTCTTTAAAAATCGATCAGGCCAATGTTTAAGCATGGGCTTTTTCCCTTGTAATGGAATAGGGATTAACCCTTGTTTATAAAGCTCCAATGCAGCTGCTGTTATTCTATCCATAGGTAGCTCCTTTCAGACTTGGTTTGTATAGATTTCTTTTATTACTTTGATAATTTCAGCCTTTTTATCATTAGGTAGTTCCTTTCTTAGCAACCGATAAATCGTGTTTTCATGAACGTTCATCTTATCGGCAAGCTGCCAAATGAAAACATTTGATTCTCTTAGTGTTTTTCGAATATCTATATTGCATTTCATATCACCGCCTCCTTTTTTTGTTAAAATTAACAACATTCGTTGTAAACAACTACAACAACCACATTTTTATATTATTGGATACATTTACTAAAGTCAATAATTCGAGGTGATTATTTGAAAAATTATTACTCAATGCTACAAGATGCTATACAAAAAAATCCATTAAGTCTTACCGAGATTTCAAATCAACTTCGCAACTTAGGATTTTCTATAGATAAAGCCTACTTAAGTAGGTTAAAAAACAGTAAAATACCACCTGCCTCAGAGGAAATTAATATTGCTTTATCTAAAATACTTTCTATTGATTTGGATGAATTTCTCTGGGCGAGCTACTATGAAATTGCACCAAATTCACTTCGAGAGATTCTGAAAGAGTACAAGTTGATAGATCAATCTGTTAACGCTTCCATGGAAGCTGTTCTTATAACTCTTAATTCATTGGACAACTTTCCAGAAGAAATATCGAGGTTCCTGGAAGAAAAAGGATTCACCTTAAAGAACTTATCAAGTTTCCTTACACAATTCAAAACCAAACTAAGTGTTTTTGAAAAGATGGAGGTCTATATTGCGCTCACTGCTAAAATAGACATAAATGTCTCTTTAGATGATGATCTTTTTGAGGTAACTGTCAATCCACTGAATAAGGTTGATACCGTAAAAAGTATAGAAGCATTCATAAAAAGTGAACTCAATCGGGAGTATTATCAGAAAGACGTTAACCTTAGTATATTTTGTGAGTATAAAATTCCTATTTTTGAAAAGGTGCATGGAGATATATTTATAGAGGAGGACTTAATAACTTCTGTTTCATACCCAGAAAAGGAAGAAAAGGTAGCTTTTTGGGTTAAATCATATGATCAAGGGGGAAAAGAACTTGGTATAAATAAAAATGATTTAATATTAGTGGATTGTTCAAAGGAACCTCTTGAAATGGATCCTGTGTTAGTTTCTATTAACAATGAGCCAGCAATGGTGAGGCAAATACAAAGAATTAATGATAACTTGATACTCAGGCCATTCAATAATAAAATGAAACTTGAAGTTTTACCTTCCAATAAAGTAAACATAATAGGTAAAATAATCGAGGTTGAAAAAAGAAGACCTATTTAAAGAAAACCGCATAACAAAATTATAGGTGTCCTTAATACCTTTCACTTCTTATACCACGGTTCAATCGACAATGAGCCCCCTTTAAAATGCCTAACGGTGAGAATACTAAAAGGGGGCTCTCATTATATTTCGCTCTTTGCAGCGTAGAGCCATATGGAATAAGAACATTTTAATAAACTCTTCTCGCTTGATTAAAACTTTCCCTTAAACAGAGTTCTTCCTCATTTTCTCTGGCCCAGATACACTTTAATAACATCGGTTCTTTCATGACCGACTTCCTTCGTGACTTTTTCTGCAGCTTGTTCTATTGAAAACCCCTTATTGATTTCTTCTTGTATTCGCTTTTGTACGTACCCATATCTCAATCCATGGAAGGTAAGTTCATTTGTATATGTTTCTCCGTCTTTATTCCAGGTCCTTAGCTCAACCCCTACTTTTGTAACGACTTTTTCTCTGTTATTGTATAGGAACTTCTCCATTCTATTTACTGCGGCATGAGTTTTTTCATTTTCCTTTACAAAAAGCCTCCCACCTCTCGAAATTTCTCTAATTCTCTTTTCTAAAACGATCTTTCCACTTTTAGATAACGGGACTTGTCTCCATTTGCCATTTTTCCCTTCCCCTTTGACTTGATAGATTCCCGTTCGTAAGGCTTGTTCCGCCTGAGACCTGGTCATGGCGACCGCCTCCGTTATCCTTAACCCCATAGATTGGCACAAAATCATCACTTCCTGGACATCCTTTGCAGTTATTGCCCCTTTGCCTCCCTTGGACCAAACTTCTTGAGCTATTTTCTTTAAACTATCGTATTCCCCCTGCGTCCAAGCTCGATTCCCTTTAACAGCAGGGGTTTTGTCCAAAGATACTGAAAAGTTTTGCTTTAGGCTCTCATTGTCAGATAGTTCATGCTTCACATCAGGAATTAGGTCGTGCATGTACCGAATAGCCCCTAAGTCATTCTTAATTGTTTTAGGTGCTATTCCTGCTGATTGTCGATATACAATAAATGCAACAACATGTTTATCTTGGAGATTTCTTAAGTTTTTCATTTTGAAATTTTCATTTAAAAAATCAATAAAGTTCTTGCAGCTACTTTCATACCTGGCTCGTGTACCGAAGGAATTTGCTCGTGTATGCCGAAAAACCTTTTCCATTTGAGTCATTATTGGAGATTTTCCTTTTGTCATTTTTAGAGTCCTTTCTTAAAAGGGCATAGAACACCCATTTACATTTTTTACCATCCTCGTGAAATCCTCAAATGTCACAATTAACCTTAATACCAATAACCTTAATGAGTTCCAGTTTTATAGGATTTTGTTATCACTGGGACTAGTGCTTTCTCTTTGCCGCGGTTGCACTCTTTTTATCACTTCGTTCAAAAATCCGTGCAAGTTTGGCTTCGCCAACCCTCTGCAAAGAGAAAGCACTCCGCTATTCAAATTTATATATGAGTACTGAATGAAACATTCCCCTACCGGGTTGGCCATTGCCAAGTTTCTAGTAAACTGCTCATCTGCAGACCTTCGTCCAGGTGTCCCCACCTCGTTTACATTTTGCCTCATTTCTAAATATCCGGTTAGAGGCAGTACCGAATACTCTACTAATCTTACTAGCTGATTTGCACCTAACAATTTAATACAAGATACCTAACTTTAGCTGATGCATCAGTTCCTTGCTTTACAGCAACCGCAATAGTTAATAAACCATTACTTGAGTATTTCTAAACCGCACTCCTAGCGATCGGCTCTATACGTCTGCCTGCGTTACGAAATTAAAATTGCAATATAAACAATGTGCAGTCACTTACTTTGTCTGATGTTTATTGACTTAGTAAGATTTAAGAAATATATTTATAAAAAAGCAAAGCTATAATTACACCTTACTTTCTTGCTCTCCTGTCTTTAATCCTATTCAAACCCTATAATTAAGTTAATTCCACTACTTCTCCAATGTTATTTAGTAACATCTTTGCCTACGCTTATTTGAGTAACTGTCTTTCTCTTCGTCTCCTATTTACCACAACTGCTAACTTTTTCTATTAATAGAATTCAACTCTTAATTTATCAACACTGCATGCCACTTAATTCATTTAAAAATATCTCAACTTTTTTTCATCAGTCTTTTAGCACTACACCTTATTGTTGGTATAATAAAAAGCCTTTGGGCTTAGTTTGTTTGCATAGCAAGTACACTATGATTCCAAACAGCCCAAAGGCTTTACTTTAGTCAATCACCTGCGGACTCAATTCTAGAGTCGCAATAATAAAAAATTTATATATGAATAAGAAAATTCTACCATTAATTTACTCTTAGAGCAATATTTTTCATTCCGAAAGTATTGCGAATACCTTCCGAACAATTAAAACTCTTCTCTACTTTAATCATTTTATGAATCTAAAACAAATTCCCTAAAACCTTTATTTAATTCAATATAAAAACAATCATTAATTGAATGATTGTCGATACGACGGCTCCGACGGTTGATGTACTATTATTATTTTTTTATGAAGAGTTTCAACAGTCCTTCAGTAGTCCACTACTTTTGAATCTATCATCATCGCTTCGCCATATACTTTTAGATTGATTATTGTAATTAGAATCTGTATATTAATATTAAAGCTAGCAACCCGTATCAAGATACGGCAAACCTACTTAGGGTTGTAGAGTACCCGTATCAAGGTACGGAGAAAAAAACCTGCTGCATTGTAACTCGTTGCGCCAATGGAAAGCGATGCGTTAAATCCCTTAATAAAAGTATCTCGTGGAGTCATGATATTCGCGCGATACTTTTTTATTTACTTTTAAAAACGAATGTACCACTCTTATCTTATAAAGAGAAAAATTACCGAAAGAACATCTTAGAGGAGAAGGATAGCCATGAGGAATGATTAGAAAATTATCGGATCTAGGGAGCCTAATAAGTCAAACCTTTTTCTGCTCTTAAAGATTTTGAACATATTTACCGTTACAATCCCGAGAAGGCCAGGGAAATGGAGAAGAAGATATGGGAGGACATCAAGTAACTTAAAACCCGTCAAAAATCAAAATACTTCTTTGCATTTGGAAGAACACCGGAAGAGCCACTTACAATAAAAAAGAAGCAATCCCTGCATGGCCTGAATCTGAGTAGGATTACTTCTAAAAGAGTTCCAGTTGCCTATTATGTCAGCTGCCAGTAGATTGAGGATCTGTTAATAGCCAAGATTCTCATTTTTATTATTAAGATTTGTATTACACTTTACCTTTGGATTGATCATCTTATATGCCTAGAATAGGCATGTTTCATATTCATACCCTTGTTGAACTAAAGCCCCCGTTAGTTTAAGTATAATAATTTAGAAACTAGTCCTCATTTTCTAATCTTCACTTATATTCCTTCAACCATTCTTTTAAATTTTCAAAGTCTCTTAAACTCAGCTCATAATTTAATGGGGAAGCAAAATCTATTGCAGCTTTAGTGAATGAAGAAGTAGTAACTATCATTCCAACATTTGCTCTTTCCGCGGTTTTGACCCCATACAAACTTCTGACAATTTCAACACCCACTTTATTAGTTTTACTATACCTTTTTGTTTCTATAACAAATAAAGTGGATGCTATTGAATCATTTTTAATAGCATAAATATCTTTCCCCCCATCCCTTGTACGTTGGGTTAACGACACATCATACCCTTTTCTATTAAATAGCTCTGCAACCAATTCTTCAAATTTTCTCGGATCTATTTTTTGCATTAATTCAGGGTTTTCCGATAAATATTTTATTAATTCTGTATTAATATCAGTAAAGTCTACTCTTAGAGAAGAATTATTCACGGGTAATCCTTCATTAATAACTTCAAAATATACTTCTAAAACTGGATGATACCTAGTATATCCTCGAGCCAAATTTTTGTTCGTAAATGGGTAATGTACTGACCCTCTAGGTCTCTTTTCTCCACGAGCGTTTGCCTCATTCACATTCATATGTTTGTTACATATAAACGGACAAGTATAGTCTTGTTCAAAAAATTCTTCATCAATAGAGTCATAGTAGTCATACAAATAAACCTCATATTCCGCATTATTTGTACAGCCTGGAACAGAACATTTAGTTGTTGTTTCATAATTTATGTATTTTTTTATTTTCCCCATTATGTAACCACCTTTAAGTTATTATAAGTAAAATGCATTTGTTAAATATTATATTAATTCATCAATAATTAAGTATCATACTCTTTGATTAAACTGCTACTTATTCATGAATTAAACACTATAAGTACCCCTTGTTCTATATAATATTGAGTTAAAATCCTTTCCTTTCTTGAAGATATTTCGACCGTTCCCTTTAGCACAAAAAAGCCAACCCAAAAGATTATGTACTTTTGAGTCAGCCTTTTGAAGGGAGAAGTTAACTTAACATTTGAAGCTAACTTCTTATATATATCTACACTCCTAATTGGAGTGAGAATACCAAAAAAGAAAGCCCTGCAGAGATCATTCTCTACAGAGCTTTTTAATCTCAATAAAATATTTAACCTTCTTATATTATTGAGCAACAGTTACAGAAGATACTGATAATAAGTTATCGTTAGCATCTTTAATATCAAGAGTCCCTGCAGCAACTGGCTTAACAGATAGTCCTTTAGCTAGATCATCAGCAGTAAGGGCAGTACCACCAACTGTTAAAGTTAGAGTAGTTTTTGCATCTGCTTTGAGAACGTCTTCTGTATCAAGAGTTGTTGCAGTAACTTTAGTTCCGCCTACATATAGGTCGAAGTCACCAGCAGCAGCATCAACATCATTGTAAACTGCTTCACTGAAAGTCAAAGTGATTACGCCTGGAGCTGTAAGTTTAGCAGCTGTTACAGTTGGAGCTACGTTTTCAACTAAAACTTCTTGAGTGTTTACTGTATCCATAGCTAAACCGTTCTTAGCTTTAACTCCGCTAATAGTTACATTACGAAGTCCAGTGAAGTTATTTGAACCTTCTTTGATTGTTAAAGTAACGTCTTGTTTGCCAGCAGGAGTTCCATAAGCATTCAATACTGCTTTTTCTACTACTGCACCGTCAAACTTGTAATTAGCAACATTAGTAGCTGAAGCACCATCAAGTTCTTGATTGAAACGAACAGTAATAGTTTTATCAGCATTAACCTGGATACCATTCGTAGAGAATGTAGTATCTAGAGTTGCTTTTGTATTTGAAGGAGAAGTCGCATCTTCACTACGAGTCACACTAACTTTTGTTGAAGATGGCCCAACATTACCACTAACGTCATTTACTAATGCAACAGTAGCTGATGCAGCAGTTTTACCAGTAAGTGTTAGTGAGTAAGTTGCACCTTTTGTATCGTTAGCTCCAAGTAAATCAGCTAGAGCAATACGATAAACTTTTTTGTCAGATGCGTCCTGAACAAATTTTGCTACAGGTACGTTAACTGCAGTAATGTTAGTAGTTACGTAGTTAGATACTTTAGTACCTGTAACTTCTACTGTCGCTAATGAAGCTTCAGTTTCAACTGCTTCGTCAAAAGTTACTTCTAAGTATTCAGCACCATTAATTGTGGTTACTTTAGAAGAAGCTACTTTTGGAGCAACAGTATCTAGATCAAAGTTTAATACCTTAGAGTAAGCAGCACCAGTTTCTCCACTTAAATCTGTATAGCCAGCTGAAATTTCAACTGCTTTTAAGCCAGTATTAGCTGTGTCAGATACGATTGTATACTTAGTTTTGTCAGAAGAATCTTGCTTGAAAGTTAAAGCACCTGCAAAACCTGTAATTGCTGGATTTGCTTGAAGTTCTTCAGAGAATTTCACTTCAATAGTCTTGTTGTTAACAGCTGTTAAAGAAGTTACTGTTGGTGCAACTCCGTCTTTATCGCCTTTAACAAAAGAAACAGTTGCTGGATTTGGGCTTAACAAGTTAAGAGCTTGGTCTTGAGCACCTACAAATGTAGCAGTTACTTGCTTACCAGCTGCAACATCAGTACCTACTGTGAATGTAACTTCTTGTGCGCCAGGAGCGAAGTCATTAGTTACACCTGTTCCACCTGCATTTACAGTTGTTCCGTCAGCTAACTTATAGCTTACTGTACCAAGGTTATTCATTGGTTCTGAGAATTTCACTGTGAAAGTACTTGCTGTCTTCTTAGTTGTAGACAGTACCATAGGTGCAGTAGTATCAGCAGCAAAATCGCTCACTTTATTGTATTTAGTAAGATCTTTATCATTTAGGCCTTTTAATCCATCAACTACAACATCATAGCGCTTAGAAAGTGCATTTGCCGCAGTAATAGTTAAAGTTTTACCATCAGCACTTAGTGTACCTGTTAATCCACCAGATGGAACACCATCGATAGAAGTTAAAGTAACAGTTGCAGTACCTTTAAATGCACCACTTACTCCATCAGCAAATAATGAAGCTTTTGAGATTGGAGTATTAAACTTAACTTCAACTTGAGTAGCGTTAATCGCACTTACACTCTCAACTGCAGGAGCAAGTTTAGCTTCGTAAGCAGCTTTAACTTCAGATACTTGAGTTAATAGATAAGCACCAAAGTCAGTATCTTTATCAAGCTTAGCAACGTAGTCAGCTACGTGATCCATAGCCTTTTTAGCATCTTCTAGTTTGCCTTCAGCAACTAGATCTTTAGCTTTGTCATAGTACATTTTTACAGATACTTCGTTTGTGATGCTGTCGCGAGTATCTTGAGCTTCTACTTTGAACGCGTCAACTAGAAGGTTACGTGCAGTTTGTCCGTATACACGGTGAAGGATTACTGTACGAGTGTTTAGTTCGTAAGAAATTTCATGGTATAGCTCTTCAGCTTTTTCCCACTCTTTTTCTTCTAAAGCAGCTTCTAGAGCTTCTTTCTTGTCTTCAAGAGCAGTTGCATAGTTGAATGCATCAATGTAAGTAACAACGCGCTTAGCGATGTACTCGTTATATGTAGCATCTAATTGTGCAAGGTAAGCTTCCTTGGCAGATCCCCCTGCTTTTGTTACAACAGCTTTCGCGTTAGCATAAGCTTTCTTCGCAGCGTTGTACTCTTTGTAAACGTCAGCGATAGGAGCAAATTTACCTTGTGCAGTCACATCACTGTAAGTGTGATATGCCTTCTTCATTTGTGTTACAGCCTTACTTACTTCGACAGCAACATTGCTTGCAGCGTCAGTTTGAGCTGGAGCAGCAGCAACGAATGCAGATGCAGCAACCGCGGATGCAGCAGCTAGTTTGATAGCTTTCTTTTTAGCCATGTTTCGTCTTTCTCCCTTCAATTATAAAAAGTAGTACAATGATCGCCAGGCTGATTTGCCTGTTTTTAAGCTTTTCGGCTAATGCTAATCATTGCCTAGCAAACTTAACGAGAATTATACTAATCTTTTATGGAAATATCAACCTATATGTCTATTTCCTTCTAAAAAATTAGTAGAATTGTGTCAGAGGACTATATAACTGGTTTAATTACCAGCCCTTCTCACATTTCCTATAATAATACATTTTTAGAGGAAATTCTAGGTTTTTATTGTGTTTATTTGTAAATATCCATTAGTAATAATTTCCTCTAAAACCACAATTAGCAATAAAATCACACTTTAAGATTATATCCCCAAAGACTATAAATATGTCAGTTTTATTTTAATACGGTCACAAACCCTTTCATATCAAGCTTTATCACTACATTTAAGTCACTTTTTTGTAACATAAATGACTCATTAATAATTCTGATTTTTCCTTCATGATATATTAGACCTACTTTTTTGTTATTTTGATTATATTAAGGTAAATTTTAACTTCTATAGGTTGAAAAGACACAGTTTGACTCAGTTTGTTTTTCTGAAATTTGAATACACATGCATTTTTTCCTTATTTTTAAAAAGGAATAAAGACTAACCCCTATTAAGGTAGAATAATATTTGTCAGATAAAACCATAAAGGAGGATTATGTACTTTTGAAGTCAAAGTGGTATTTTATTAGTTTTCTATTTATCTTTTTGCTCTGTGCTGGTACGGGGGAAGCTTCCGCTAAAACACTTGTGGATGCACCGCATATCAGGCAGATGCCTGAGCTGCCTAGAGGGTGTGAGGTAACGAGTCTGGCCATGCTTTTGGAAAGCCAGGGTGTCAATGCACCTAAAATGACGCTTGCTAAAGAGGTTCGCAAGGTGCCTTTTAAGCAGAATGGCCTTCACGGCAATCCGTATGACGGGTTTGTCGGTAATATGTATACATATAGCCAGCCTGGACTGGGCGTTTATCATGGGCCCATCTATGATCTCGCCAATAAGTACCTGCCTGGCAGAGTAGTGAATCTGACTGGCTCAAATGCAAGTGCCATTTATCGGGCACTGGATAACGGCAGTCCTGTTTGGGTTATTACGAACACGCTGTTTAAGCCGCTCTCCAGCAGCTACTTCCAGACATGGCAGACATCAAGCGGCCCGCTGCGCATTACATATAAAGAACATTCTGTTTTAGTAACAGGCTATGACAGCCAGTATGTCTATATCAACGACCCTCTTTACTATGGAAAGCATCGAAAGATGTCCCGCAGGAATTTCGAGGGATCCTGGGTCCAAATGGGGCGGCAGGCCATTTCTGTTGTGCCGAAAACGAATTGGAATGCGGAGTTAACCCCAGGGCAGACTGGGAAGCTGACAGTACTTAAGCCGATTACACTTTGGAACCGGACAAGCAGCGGGCTTTCCGCAGCAAAGGTACTCCAGCCATTGGAAGGATTAAAGGTGTGCGGATATGACAGCAAGCATGGCGGACAGTATAAAATCTGCAGCGGCGGTTATGTCACTAACATGAGCGGGTATATCCGCTATGAAACCCCATCCTCTGCAGTATTAAATAATGCGAATACAGGCTTTGCCGAACGGGATCTGAAAACAGCAATCTCTTATGCAGGCAGTCTTAAATGGGAGATTCATATTGATTACCGGAAAGATAAATACCCTGGAAAAGTGACAGATTATCCGAACATGACGTACTTTAATGGCACGAAAAAATATATGAATTCCGCACAGACAGCCATTAACCGCATTTCTGACACGGCGAAGAAAAATGAATTGCAGGCGTCCCTTAATGCGGATGTGGTTTTGCATTATAAACGGGCACAGGGGTATATTGATGCTGTCACATCAGGAAAGAAGCTCTTAACGATGACAAAAGTGCTCCAGAACACCATGAGTGCTGATCCGCTGTCCGATGCAGGAGAAAGCCTCTTCCATAAGCTTTCCTATGAAATCAAAAAAAATGCCGTGCTTCTTTACAGAGTTTACGGGCAGTCAACCAGAGAAGCTATCCTGGCTGCATATAAGGCACCAGCTGAAAAGGAAGTTGAAAAACACCGATTTGCGATTACCGCCAAAATGAAGATTGACGAACTCGAGCTATTGAACAAACAGCCGATCTCTGAGGATGAATATAATACTAGAGTCGCAGAAATAGAAAACCTGGTCAGCCAGATATCTGATGCTTCTGTAAAAGCTGTTTACTTAGAAAGAATAGCAAAATTCAAGAAATAAAAAATGGCCGGACCCTCGCCTTGAGAGTTCGGCCATTTTCTATTATCTTATTGTGTACTTAACACCCACGCATTTCCATTAAAAGTAGCTTTAACAGATCCGGCGAGCTTATTCCCTGCCTTATCAAATAATTCCTCATCATTGTAAAGAACCGTATCGCTCGTTTCCGTACCTTCTGTTACAAAAGACCACTTATGCTGCTCCGCATTGACAGTTGCGGATTTCAGCGTTCCTGTTCCTGTGTAAGTAAATAGGGCGTTGGCCTGAGTCTGGTCAAGTTCTGCGCTCTGGATAGCCGTAAGCTTTCCGGCTGAGTCTTTGTAATAAAGGGCTTCAGAGGCTGTAATCACAGGTGCCCCAGCAGTTCCTGAAACCGCCAGTGTTGGTACAGTTTTATCAATTTCAAACTTAAGGACACTTTTGTTGCCTGCAAAATCCGTTGCAGTCACCTCATAAACACCCTCATCTGTTAACGGTGTGGCTAATGTATATCCCGCTATTGCTGCACCATTCTTGGTAGCTGCAACAGAGGCTACATCCGCTGCTTTAGTTGATACAGTTACTGCCTGATTGACAGCAGATTGATTAGCAGCGCCCTCTAAAACAGGAGCCGTTTTATCAATTGTAATCGGGATCGATTTCACGATTCCGTTTATTTTCACAATCAGTGATGCTGCATCACCGTCTTTACCGGTAACGGTGATGTTTTCACCGCTCGCTGTGAAGACTGACTCCTGGCTGGTAAATAGCTGGGCACTTACGCTTTTCAAATCAGCTTCATTACCGTATTGATCTTTTGCTGTGAAGTAGCCGGCATCGATTAATGCATCAAAATTGGTGTTTTCGCTCAATAGAATCTTTGTTTTCCCGGAAGCCAGTCCAAATTCTGCCACAGCAGAAGCGGATTTCACTTCGATTGGAAGCTTATACTCCATTTCATTCCATGTCACGATTAAATTAGCCTTACCCGGTGCCACTGGTGTGATTTTCCCTGTAGTATTTACGACAAATTTTGTTACATCTGATGATTTAAACGTAATGCCAGGGAACTGGCTAAGCTCCAGCTTTTCCCCTTCATCATCGCCGATGATATCTCCATTAAACGTCATCGCCTCAACTGGTGTGAACTGGTAGGTTTGTCCTGTTACTGTATAGGCAGCATCCTTGCCTTCAGCATTTAGGATTTTTCCTTCTTCCAGGCTGTAAAGCTGATTTCCATCCTTCACTTCTATCGTTTCTTCCAGGATCAATTCGTTTGTTTCACGGTCGAAGAGCTGGATTTTAACAGGGCCCGTTTCTTTAAGACCCTCTTTTTCATATGCCGGCGCAAGAGATCCAAGGTCTGTGAAGTATCCCTTGTCATCTTTAATAATAAATGCATTTTCCACACCATCGATGAACAGCTCATTTCCTTCACTGTCAAAGAAGCCAATCATACCATAAGCGGTCATTCCAGGCAGATCGGTTACATAATAAGCATCATCATAAAATCCAATTTCGGCAACATCCTCAAGACCATCCGTATATGAAGCAATAATTTCTCTGTAACGGTATTCAAGCAAGTCATAGAGTTCTTGATCCTCAACATACTCCAGCCACTCATTTACATTTTTATCGTGTTTTACCACTTGGTCAAAATCTTCCTTCTCCAGTGCTGCTACATATCGATCCAATTCGATATGAATGCTTACAGGGTAAAGTGCCTGGAACTTGGCATCCTCTGCAGGTGCCTTGTATGTATCAAGGATTGCCTGTCTTGTAGACTGTCCATATACACGATATAGGATAACAGCTTGCTTCTTTATTTCATATGAAAGTTTATGATAAGCGGCTGTCGCTTCTGCCATTTTTCCTTCATCCAGATATTTTTCCATTTCCGCTGTGCCTTTTAGAAGCTTTTTCCCTGAAGAAATGGCATCAATATATGCTGCTGTGCGGTCGATATACAGCTTTACCGTATCCAGCCTTGCACTCAGCTGCACTTTTTGTTTTCCAGATAATTTATTGACTGCTGCTTTAGCTGCTGCGTAATCCTTTTTCGCCTTGTTGTATAAAGTCCATGGCTGTGTAACTGCATCCGCATCATAATCAACCGAAGTTGCCCGGATAAGAGGCACTTTATTCTGCTCCGCTTTTAAAACAAGATTTTCCACCGCTGAAGCTGCCTCTGTCTGTGCCGGGTTTACAGCTGCGAAAGCTGAAGCCGCAATGGCTGCTGCTCCTGCCAATTTGATTGTTTTAGTGATTTTTTTGCCCACTTGTTTATTCCACCTTTTCTATGATTTTGATAAACTTCCAAAATTTTTATCTGCTTCCAGAATATCTTTATCATAATTTGAAATTTTGCGAATTGCATTATGATAATATTGGAAATTTTGTTATTGGACAGTCACTTCCAAGTAGATGCCTTCATTCATCTTCCGGTCATTTTTCCCAGTCCAATTTGGATGAATGACCAGCAGGTATTTGCCTTTTGAATCAAGAGGTTTCTGCGGAACTATTTTTATTGTTTTTTCATCTGTGATGTTTACCTCAACGGCTGTTTCACTGCCGCCGAGCTCGATCAGCTGAACATCGCCTTTCTTTAAACTGTCCCATTGCATGCCGGCATTCATTTTTACTGTGAAGGTCTTGGTTACGGGAACATCTTTTAACATGGGGAACTTCCTGTATCCCTTAAGCCCGCTAATCAGCTGATCACGGTGTGAGATGAATAGTTCATCGTCGGCAGCTGTTTCAATATCCGGAGCAACGCCAATTTCATGTACCGGAGATCCCTTTGGCGAGAAAAATTTGGCGGTGGTCAATTTGAGAACACTCTGATCACTTAAAGTAAACAGTGATTGCATAGAGCCTTTTCCGAATGTGTTCTGTCCATAAAGAACAGCTCCTTTTTGCTCCTTTACGGAAGCGGAGACCATTTCTGATGCGCTCGCACTATTTTCATTGATTAATAGATGTACCGGAGAGGCGAAGCCCGCCGGCTGCCGGATTGCGTGATAGACCTGAGCCTCATCTCCTTTGTACCTCAGCTGGAAAGCTTTCGTAACCCCCGGAAAAAAGCCTGCTGTCTCCTGGGCTGCGGAAACATAGCCGCCGCCATTATTGGTGATGTCAAAGATCCAGCCATTTGCAGGCCCCAGCTTTTGAATGGCAGCCGTAATATCCTTAGAGGCATTCATGGCGAAGCTGTTTAAGCGGATATAGCCAATATTCCCTCCTAGCATGCGGGCCTCCACGTTTGGAAGCTGGATCACCTTTCGCGGAACGGTTACTGTTTGCAGGCTCTCTGTTTCACTATTGATATAAGTGAGTGTGACACTGGTATTCTCCTTTCCGCTTATCAATGAAATCGCGGTCTGAACGGACTCACCCGCAAGACTGGTTCCATCAGCCTTCACCAGGATATCCCCCGGTCTCAGTCCGGCGGCTGCGGCAGGGCCTTCTGGTATGATCGACATGATCCGGATCCCTTTTTCGCTCTCCTCTAATATGACGCCAATGCCAACCAGCTGCTGTTCAATGGCATTCGTAAAATCCGCAAACTCTTCTGCTGACATATAAACAGAGTACATATCCAGGTACCGCACCATTTCCTTAATCGATGGTTTTGCCAAAACCCATTCCGGCAGCTCTTCCACATAATACTCTTTGATGAGCTCCCTGGCTTCTTCAACCGGCTCCGCATATGCTGATGCAGCAGAGATATTAAAAAATAGAAACAGAGCCATTAAAACAGAAAAGTATTTCTTTATCGGCATGCTTATCCGTCCTCCCATTACTAAATTCTATTTATCTTATCGGATGTGAGGATGATCTTTTGCAGTGAAAATAGCCCTCTCAAAGGAGAAGGCCAAATCAATTCATTATTGTACTTTGAACCAAAGCTCATCATCCCAGCCGCGGTTCCAGACGATGTAAGGATTGGCATTGGCATCAACAACAAACGGGACCCATCCTTCGGTCTGGCCGCCTTTATAAAGCTCCTGCAGTTCAGGGCCTGGCGGAACAATGCCGATGTAATGGTCATTCAGTGCGCCTTTTTGTGTTACCGTATCAAACATGGCCTGGCTGACCGTCCAGGAGTCAAATGTTTTTCCTGCATACTCAATTAATTTAATTTTGAATTCAGCAAGAATATATTTCTTTCCTGCAGGTGGAGGTGAGTTGAACATATTTGCCTGTTCGATCATGGTCCTGACACTTTATTTGGAAAAATCCAAGTTTATTTGCAGATTTCAGTTTTCAATTTGCATTGTTCACATTTGCCTGCTAAAAAAACTCTCCATATCGGAGAGCACTTTGCTAAATTTCAGTTATATCCAGCGTGTAAAAGTCTGGTCGTTCCCAGGGATTTTCTCCATTTTTATATAGCAAAACTGTGTATTCAAAGCCTTCAAACTCAAAGGTTACGATTCTTGTTTCCTGGTATTTAAGCGGTTCATCAAGGAGGTAAAGTTCTTCCTGAAGATAGTCGGCCATGTCAAAAATTACGATCATTGTTTCCTGAAAACCGTCTTCTGTGTTCAATCCTTCAATCATCGGGCCTTCAAAATAGTATTCACTTAGTAAGCTCAATTCAGAAGAAAGACTTACAATATCCGATTGCAGTGCCCTCATCGCATGCTCAGGGGTGATTTTGTCCAGCATGCTGTTGGCTTTATCCAGATAATTGATCATCAAGTAGATATCCACTTCATCCTTTGACATTTCCAGCTTTGCTTTGTCCACGAGATCTTTGACTGTGACAAAATAGGCGACCTTGCTTTTCAGCTGTTCAGCCGGAAGCTTGTATTTAGCCAAAATGGCTTCGCGGGTTGACTTGCCATATACTCTGTACAGAAGAATTGCCTGTTTGCGGATTTCATACGAAAGTTCATGGTATAGGTCATCCATGCGGATCATATAGATTTCTTCTTTAATCAGATACCTAAGCTCATTGGACAGCTTTTCGATTTTTTTGCCGCCATTCAATGCATCAATATAGGCAACTGCCCGGTTAATTTGGAGCTTCACATTTTGATCAAGCCGTTGCTGAAGCGCCGCTTTTCTTGAGTCCTTTAATGAATTAACCGCCGTTTGCGCCGTGCTGTGAACCGTTTTTGTACTGTTGAACAATTTCATATCAAGCATGGCGAGTGTTTTATTGTATTCAACAGAAATTTGCCATTTTAGCGCTCCAGCCAATTTTTCTGCCTGGACCACCAGCTTTTCCGCCTGGCTGTATGTGTAGGCGGCTTCTGTTTTTGGAAAAGGAAAACCTGTAAAAAGTAAGATTACTATCATCATTGAGGCAAATATGCGTTTCACCCGTACACTCTCCTAGTGCAAATTATTTAATGCTTTTTAACATAGATTCAATTCCATTTCTCAAAATCTGTACTCAATCCTCCTCCTTTTAACTAAACTGATAATAAATTCCACTCGATTATATTCCCGGATATCTTTAAATTCTATAGGTAAATAAAGACAAATCTAACCTCGAAAAACTCTTCTTGCAACGGGACATTCAGAATAGTTCTTTTTCTTTATATTTGTGGTATTATCGAGCTAAAGCTCTTAATTTGAGGTGATATCATTTGACTGGCAAAAAGGGACGGAAGAAATGGCCGCGCGTTTTAGCGCTGGTTTTTATCTTAATGATAGTAAGTGCATGTGCGTACGCATTTTATGTATATAACTCTCTGACTTCTGCAGTTGATACGATGCAGGAGCCCATTCAGCGGGAGAAATCCGAGAAGCGTGAAGAAACGATCACCTTAAAAGAAAGAGAGCCGTTTTCGGTCCTAATGCTTGGAGTGGACGAGCGCCAGGGAGACAAAGGCCGATCGGACACGATGATTGTGCTGACTGTTAATCCTGACCTGAAATCAGTAAAAATGCTGAGCATCCCCAGAGATACCCGGACCGACATTATCGGGCATGGGACAGAAGATAAAATAAACCATGCCTATGCTTTTGGCGATGTCGAGATGGCCATCGATACAGTAGAAGATTTCTTAGATATCCCTATTGATTACTACATTAAAATGAATATGGCCGGCTTCAAGGATATTGTGGATGCTGTCAATGGGATAGATGTAACAAACGAAACAGACTTTAACATGGGGAAGTTCCATTTTAACGAGGGAAGCATTCACCTTAACGGAAGCGAAGCATTATCTTATGTGCGGATGAGAAAGAATGACCCGAATGGTGATTTTGGCCGCCAGCAAAGACAGCGGCAGGTAATCCAGGGTGTTATTAACAAAGGGGCGAGCTTTAGCTCCCTGACTCGTTTTGATGACATTTTTGCAGCGCTGGGCAAGAACGTCAAAACTGATATTACCTTTAATGAAATGATGGACATTCAAAAAAATTATAAAGACACAAGAAATAACATTCAGCAGCTGACTATAGAAGGCGATGGCCAGTATTTCGGAGACATCTGGTATCTGATTGTGCCTGATGAAGAAAGGCAGCGGGTTCAAGGTGAGCTGAAGGATCATTTAGGATTACCCCAATAAATAATAAACAGTGCATTCCTGATGGAGATGCACTGTTTTTTTATTGAAAACATGCAGGGAGGGATTGTTCTGCAGAAGCTTTCAGGAAGATAAAACTGGAGCGTTAGAAGTAAACTTAATTACACAGCGGCTGCGTTTCCCCTTGTCATCTTGCCGTATGCTTCAGAAAGGTTCTTCAGGCATTCCTGCCTTAATCTTTCATGACAAGAGAAGTCATATAGCAATTCATTTTCAAGTTTAGATGCAATCGTTTTCAGATTTTTAAGTTTAGGCTCTTTTAAGCGATTATTTGTCAGATAAGCTTTAATCTCCTTTTCAAAGTATTCCACCGTTCCAAATTGTACACTCAATAAATTCTCCTCCTATTATTAGATTTTTCAGTCATTAATTCGTTTCCCTATCTAAACATTAACAAACCTCTAAACCGCAAAGAGGCCTGCCAAAAGGCAGACCTGATGTCTGGTTACAATGAGTTTGAGTTCTAATTATAGCTCCCAATTACACCTGCAACCCGACTATCATAGTCTATGACCTTAGACTCGTGGCTTTGCGTCCTTACTTTTCAATAAGTTTGCCGATTATCCAGTTTTATTACTATTATATTAAGACTTTTATGCTAGTAAATTCAATAATTTTTGTTAAATTCTATTAATAATAGTTCTTAAGTCTTATTAACTTCTGAAAGACTCCTTATTTAATTACACCTTATTTAGTTTCTTATTTACAGGTCCTCCTCTTTCTCTTCTATTTGCAGCTTTTAGACAGAAAAAAAAAGAATACAAACGAGATTCGTCTGTACCTTTTAAAAACATATAACTATTTCAGCATAATATTCTATATCTGCTTATAATTTCCTGGAGCCTCCAACCCTTATTACCTGTTAATTCCGCTATGTTTTTTATCCGCCAAAAGGTTCAGTCTTTATTATTTTAATAAATTTATGCTTGTAATAATGATTGGCATGGCGAATACATCGATAAGGAACGCGCCAACAATTGGCACAATTAGAAAGGCTTTTGGGGATGGGCCAAAGCGTTCAGTAATGGCCCCCATATTGGCCATTGCATTGGGAGTGGCTCCAAGGCCATGACCAGTGAAGCCTCCCACCATAACAGCAGCATCATAATCTTTACCAAGTAACCTAAATAGAACAAATACTCCTGCAGCCACAATGAATACAACTTGAATCAAAACAATCATTAACATCGGAAGTGCCAAACCCGCCACTTCCCAAAGCTTAATACTCATTAATGCCATGGAAAGGAAAATGCCAAGAGTTACATCACCAATTAAGCTAATACTCTTCATATCCACAATACTTTTATTAAAGCTATCCAGAATGTTTCTGACTATAACTGCTACAAACATTGCTCCAACATAGCTGGGGAGTACAAAGCCTGTAACGCTGGAGAATAGCTCACCTAAATAGGAACCGGCAGCCATACAAAAAGTTATGATTAAGATCTGGACCATAAATTTTTGGGAATTGAATTCAAAGGCAGATTTCCCCTTTACGTCTTCATTAGCCGCTGCCACCTCTACCGATGCATCAGCTTCAGATGGATTCAAATTGTACTTCGTAATAAGATATTTAACTGTAGGTCCTCCGACTAAACCTCCAGCAATTAACCCAAATGTAGCTGCTGCAAGGCCCACTGAAAGTGCAGAGTCTACTCCTAATTCCTCAATTGTTCCGCCAAATGCAGTGGCAGCTCCATGCCCCCCTTCCATGGACACAGCACCAACCATTACCCCTAATAAAGGGTCAAGCCCTAAAACACTGGCCAGAGAAATTCCAATAATGCTCTGGCATAATGCCAATACTCCACACGCAAGCCAATATATTACCAGCAGTTTCCCGCCGAGCTTTACCAATTGAAAGCTCGCTCCCAGCCCGACCGTCGTGAAGAATGCCAGCATGAATAAACCTTGCAGTGAAGTATCCAATGTTATTGTTATAAGTCCTGTCTGTTTTAATATTGTTACTAGAATAGCAAATAACAAGCCGCCAACCACTGGTGCAGGAATGCAAAATCGTTTTAAAAATGAAACTTTATTAACCAGGAATCCTCCACCTATGAGTAGAGCAACCGCCAAAAAGATGGTGGTAACATTATTTAATGCCAAGTCCATATTGTACCCCCTAGATTATTTATTAAAATTCATAAGTCCTTCCTTTATGAAATGTGCTGCTAATGCAATTGTTTTATTGTCATTATCAAAATCAGGATTAACTTCACACACATCAAAGGAGATTGTTTTCTCCTTTGAAACGATATACCTTATCAACTCCCGCACTTTTTTCGGTTCAAGGCCAAATGGGGAGGGTGCACTTACTCCAGGAGCAAAAGAAGTATCAATGACATCTGTACATAATGTGAGAATAAGATTGTCATATTTTGAAGCAAAATCATCCAGCTGCTTTAAGACACCGGAAGTATCCGGGGATGACAGCTGCTCCTCCACTATATAACTCACATTATACTTACGGGCTGTCTCAAATAAGGCTGCCGTGTTTCCAAGTTTTTGAATGCCGGCGGCTAAGTATCCGCAATTTTGATCCTGATCCAAAATCTGCTTAAACATCGTGCCGGAGGAAGTTTGCTGTCCGTACGGCCTCATATCAAAATGTGCATCAATATTAATGATTCCAATACTCGCATCAGGTCCTAAATACTCCCTGGCCCCGAGATAGTGGCCATAAAAGGTCTCATGTCCGCCGCCTATAATTAAAGGAGTTACTCCTTTTTTTAATAGAAAGGAAACGGTTTTTCCAAGCTCAGCTTGAGCCTCTTCCATGTTTTGCCCAACACACTCAATATCACCTGCATCAAACACTTTTGTATCCCCCGGCAAATGCCAGGGGAGTTTCGCAATAGCCCGCTTAACTTCTTCCGGTGCTTTTGCCGCTCCTCTCCTGCCCTGATTCCTTCTAACTCCTTCATCACACTTAAAGCCAATTAGGCCAAACAATTTGCCAGTTTCCACTTCCTTAATTTCAGCTGTTAAATCCAGCAACTTTACCTGCTGATGAACCCGATAACTAAGAGGGTCTGTTTCACTATCAATTCTTCCGCACCAATGATTTCCCGAAGGCTTAATATACATAATTCCTCCTGCTGTTTATAAATTCTGAATTTTTATCCTACAAAAAGTATATTTAAGTTAATATATAATTACCAATACCAAATTTATATATATTAATAGTTTTTAGCTATAAATGAGAGGTGTATACAATTGGATCTTCGGCAGCTTCGTTATTTTACCACCGTGGTACAGGAAAAAAATTTCTCTAAAGCAGCTGGAATACTTCATATTTCCCAGCCTTCTTTAAGCAGCAGCATTATGAAATTGGAAAATGAAATAGGGATTCAGCTTTTGGAAAGGAACACGAGGAGCTTAACTCTTACCGAATCCGGAGAAATCTTCTATACACGTGCCATGGATCTTATCAAAAGGCATGAATATATGTTAAAAGATCTAGAAGAAATTAGACAAACAGGAAGCGGCATGATCTCAATTGGATTGATTGAATCGTCTAAATACTGGATACCAAAAACAATAAAACAATTTAAAGAAAGGTATCCTAATATTGAAATACATTTTAAAGAACTGCTTGGACACAAACAGGTTATAGAGTCTCTTTCCAATTATGATGTGCATATCACGATCACCAACCAGCTGATTCATAACAAGGAAATAGAAGTTATTCCTATTTATATTGAAAAACTTCTATTGGTCATGCATAAAGATGACAGGCTTAATGATCTGAGTTCCATATCTTTGAAGGATCTTACGGAACATGACTTTATTATCAGCACAGCCGGCTTTCAGACGAGAGACGATGTTTTAAATGCATTTCATCATGAAAATCTTACTCCAAATATTAAATATGAAATTGAGCGTTTAGAAACAGCCTGCAGTCTGGTTGAACACGGCCTAGGAATTGCTATCCTTCCGGAAAGCTATGTTAAATATTACTCTAATCCAAATCTTGTGACCCGCTCTATTAATTCAGGGTTTCTCCAGCGGCCAGTATATATTGCCTATTGGAAAAATCGAAATCTAACACCGGCAGTGTTTCATTTAATAGAGAAAATGCAGAGCCTTTTTGTTTGAAATTTACAATCAGATTGACCCGATAAATTCTAACAATTTGAAATATTATACACAAAACTTTATAATAGACAACAGCTTCGCTTTTATATGGTAATACTGCAATTGTATAAAGAAAAAAACAAATGGAGGGATTTAAGAATATTGAAACCACAGACAATGCAAGAAACAGGATTAGAAACTAATCAGCAAAAAAAGTGGGAGATGCCGGATACTTATGTTATCCTCTTCGCTGTTTTATTAATGGCAGCAGCAGCTACATACATCGTGCCAGCAGGAGCATTTGAGAGAGAAATAGTCGATCAGGTAGAACGAGTCATTCCAGGTACATATGCAGGAACAGAGGGTAATCCAACTGGCTTCATGGATTTATTCTTAGCACTTCAGAAAGGAATGGTTCAATCTGGAGGGCTGATATTTCTTGTTCTATTTGCAGGCGGAGCCTTTGAGGTCGTGGAACGGTCAGGTGCTATTAAAGGAGGCATTTTGCGTGCGGTTACTAAGACTCAGGGAAAAGAGTTTTGGCTTATTGCTATTGTATCTATCTTATTTGCATTGGGAGGAGCCGTTGGAGCAGTAGCCAATTCGGTTATCCCTTTTGTCGCCATCGGACTTATTATCACACGTGCCCTCAAGCTTGATGCGCTTGTGGCAGTTTCCATTACTTTCGGGGCCACTTTTGCCGGCTTTAATGTCGGGTTCCTGAATCCCTATACAGTTGGCATCGCGCAATCGATTGCTGATATCCCCTTATTCTCCGGAATGGCCCTAAGGCTTATAGCATTTGCTGTGATTGTGGGTGCAACCATTCTCTACACCTGGCGATATGCCAAAAAGGTCCTTGCAGATCCATCTAAAAGCCTGGTCGGAGTATCAATTGAAACATCCTCTTTAGACGATAACCTTGAATCCCCTTTTACAGCCCGGCATAAACTGATTCTCAGCTTTGTAGGGTTCTCACTGCTGTTTTTTATTTTTGCCACCATTCAATTTAAATGGACTATTGATCACATGGCTGCCTTTTTTATTATCATTGGACTTATTTCAGGTATTATTGCAGGTATGAACTATAATCAAGTTGCATTAACCTTTTTGGAAGGCTGCCAAAAGCTTGTGTACGGAGCTTTAATTATTGGCGTTGCCCGAGCCATTCTTATCGTCATGGAAAACGCCAGCATCCTGGATACATTTGTTCACGCGCTGTCCATTCCTCTGGAAGGATTCCCCCCCATACTGGCGACAATTGGTATGTTTGTATCCAATGCTATTCTAAATTTCCTTGTTCCATCCGGAAGCGGGCAAGCAATGATATCCATGCCTATCCTGGCACCTCTGGCAGATATGATTGGCATCACTCGTCAAGTTGCGGTCCAAGCCTACCAGTTTGGAGATGGATTCACTAATAGTATCTTTCCGACATCCGGTCCACTCATGGCCAGCCTTGCCGTAGCCGGGGTACCCTGGATCAAATGGGCAAAATGGATGATGCCTCTCTTTCTGATCTGGTGTGTAATCGCTGTTATCATGCTTAGTATTGGGGTACTGATAAATTGGGGGCCAGTTTAAAATGAACCGGACTTTCCGTTCGGATTTCACTATTTTGTTATACAAAGCTCTTTCAATTTCGATGGTGTATGTTATTCAATCCATCCAGGCCACAAAAAAAGTGTCTGCACTCTATCAGGGTACAGACACTTTCCATACTTCTTTATTGATTATTAAAACCGCCCTTTATGCTCTTCAAAAACCTTCTTCACTTTCTCCACTACAACTTTCGATCCGCCGCTGTTTTCAACGCCCTCCATCATCATCGCGATGAGGAGCTTCGGTGACTGCGGGTTGTAGGCAACAAACAGGCCATTTTCCTGCCCTTTTTCGTTTGCACTTTTTTTCAGCTCAGCTGTCCCTGTTTTCCCAGCCAAAGGGTAATCTTTCATATAAGCCGTCCGGCCGGTTCCGCTTGGATCCTGGATGACTTTAGCCATTGCGGCTGCCACCGTATTCGCAGTTTCTTCGCTCATCACGCCTTCTTTTAGTACCTGGCTTTTTTCCTCTTCTTCCAGAAGAACAGGTTTGATCATGGATCCCTTATTGATGAAAGGTGTGTAAGACGCTGCAAGATGGACAATGCTCATTTCCACCTGGCCCTGGCCGTAGCCCGAATCAGCGAGCAGAATCTCTGTGTCCAGGCCGCCAATCTTGGATGGTTCAAGCGGGAACGCGTATGGAATTTCCTCTTCAAACGCAAATTTCTTGAGCTCTGCTGAAAACTTTTCTTTTCCCAGCTCCAGGGCTTGCTGGGCAAAATAGATATTATCCGAATACATCATCGCTTTTTCAAAGTTGACCGGCCCGCCGGGGTCTTTAACACGAGTGACTTTATAGCCACCCCATGAACTGTCTTTTTGCCATTGAAGGCCCTTAACATTAATCGTTTCATCAAGCGTTAATGTTCCTTCTGTCAGTCCGACTGCGCCTGTCAGCGGCTTCATCACTGAACCTGGCGCATAGGTTTGCTTAAATCGTGTCAGAAGCGGCATGTCCTTATTGCCTTCAATTTCCTTCCACTCATCAGCTGTAAACCCGAGTGAAGCCTGGTTCGGATCAAAGCTCGGGCTGCTGACGAGCGCCAGCGTATTTCCTGTAATTGGGTCAATTGCTGCTGCGGTTCCCGGCTTTCCTCCCAGCTCTGTGTAGAGTGACTTCTGCAGGTTCATGTCGATGGTAAGCTGAATAGTTTCACCGTTCTCTACCGGTTTTTCAGAGAGGACCACTTCAGAGCCGTCCTTCTTTTGGATGCCGATTTTAATTCCGTTCGAACCCTTCAAACGCTCCTCAAGCACCTGTTCGAGTCCTCTTTTCCCAATTATATCAGTACTTGAATAGCCTTCACGCTCTTTCATTTCATCAGCTGTAATCGTTCCAACATATCCGATTAGATGGGCTGCTGATTCCCCCATCGGGTAGACTCTGCCTTTGACATCCTGTTTCAGGACACCTTTTAGTGCGAACACTTTATCTAATGTTGTCCTATCATCCGGGGAAACCTTCTTAATTGGCACAAAGTAACCTGGCTGCACCCAGCTTGCATTCAAGCTTTTATTAATCTGCTCTTCTGACATTCCCAGGGCTGCTGACAAACCTTTGACAGTCTGCTCCTTCTGATCACCCATTTGTTCTGGAACAACACCAATTTCATATAGGGTGCCGTTTAAGGCAAGCGGGTCACCTGTTCGGTCCACAATATCTCCGCGCTGCGCTGGAACAGTTGAATAGCTGATTTTATCCTCTGGCCCCAGCTCCGGGAAAATATAAGTCGTATCCCAGGCAACAAACCAATTGTCTTCCTCTTCCTTTTCCTCCTTTACAAGCTTGGCATCATGGGTAAATTCAATCTTGCCGGCTGCACTATCCATGCTTGCTGAAAAAGGAAAACTTGCATTTTCTTCTTTTTTGTATTCCTTTTCCATATCCGGCTTGTATGTTACCTTCAGATTATCTATCTCTAAATCCTTATAAATCTTTTCATAACGGGCTGCAAAGTCCTCTTTGCTGATTGACTGCTTCGCATCCTTTGACAGGTATTCGTACATCTTCTCAAACTCCTGCTTATTCCAATGCTCCACATACTGCTTAAAGCGATCCTGCGGCTTAATTTCCTTATTGCACCCGCTCAACGCGGCCAAAACCAGGACAGCAAAAACAAAAAACAAAACCTTTCTCATAACTCACCCTCCCTATTACTATATTATCATTTAATTGGAGAAATTTCCTAGCGACAGGCGAACTTGCCGAAAAACAAAAGGGGACTCCACATCAAAGTGAAGTCCAAATAATTAATAGTTTAAGAAAAAAGTTTTATAAGGAAGCTCAATAAAATCCCCACAACCCCAAAGTCCGAGTCTCCAAAAGTAGTTCCTTCAAACCCTAGAGATCCCAGAACCGGCAGCAATAAGGCCGGAAGGAATGAGATTAATAGACCGTTAGCAAATGCTCCGATCATTGCTCCTCGTCTGCCTCCAGTGGCATTTCCGAAAACCCCTGCCGCTGCACCTGTGAAGAAGTGCGGAATCAGGCCTGGCACAATTATTTTCAGGCCGAATAATGGAAGAAGGAACATGGAAAGCAAACCAGCTACGAAGCTGAATAGGAATCCGATAATAACTGCATTTGGAGCAAAAGGGAACACTGCCGGGCAATCAAGGGCAGGCTTCGCATCTTTTACCACTTTATCAGCGATTCCTTTAAAAGCTGGAACGATTTCTGCAATCAGCATCCGCACACCGGCAAGGACTACATATACACCAGCTGCAAACGTAATGGCCTGCATGAGCGAGAATACAAGGAAGTTAACTCCGCCGCTCAATTCAGATTCTACATAGCCTTTTCCGGCGATCGGCGCCACAACCAGGAAGAGAATCGTCATTGTGAGAGACATCGCAACAGATGTATCGCGCAGGAATCCAAGTGATTTTGGCACTTTGATATCCTCCGTCGATTTGGATTTATCCCCTACACGCTTTCCAATAAAGCCGGAAACAAAGTAGCCGAAAGATCCAAAGTGGCCGACAGCTATGCTGTCATTGCCAGTGATTTCGCGTACATACGGCTGGACAAGCGCAGGCATGAATACCATTAATAATCCTAGAATAATAGAACCGATAATGATCAATGGAAGCCCTGTTACTCCGCCAGTTGCAAATACAGCTGAGATAAGGCAAGCCATGAATAAAGTATGATGGCCGGTAAGGAAAATATATTTAAACGGTGTAAAACGGGCAATTATTATGTTCATGACCATCCCGAAAAGCATGATCATCGCAGTTTCTTTCCCAAATGTCTGCTGGGCAATTGCTACGATCGCTTCGTTGTTCGGAATAACGCCCTGGATATGAAAAGCCTTTTCAAACATTTTTCCGAAAATATCAAGTGAGCCTATTAAGATGCTTGCTCCTCCATTCAGGATGAGAAAGCCCATAATCGTTTTAAGCGTACCTGATATGACATCGGCAATTCCCTTCTTCTGCAGAAGCAAGCCAAACAAGGCGAATAAACCAACCAGAATGGCGGGCGTGCCCAGTATATCATTCATGATAAAATCAAACATGTTTACCCCTCCTTTTAAATCCTCTGTATCTATCTTTCATCTAACAGTTTTTCAGGTTATACTATATTTGTTCTTTTTATTTTTCAGCGGGCGAGTCTATCGCCTGCTCTTTTTTTCTCTATTATGATAAATGGGATTCCAATGCAGCTTTTAGCTCGTTTTGGTCAAGGATGTTTGTCAAACCAATGATCGTTCTTGTTCCGTCATCCAAAGTGGAAATCAGGTCTTTAGATCCCAGATAGATATCCGCTTTTTCAGATTTAGCCGTAGTTAAATCAGTATGTGAAACATCTGCTTCCACTCCCAGTTGGCTTAAAACTGTTTTCACATTCATTTCTACGATAAAGCTGCTTCCAAGTCCGTTTCCGCATACTACTAGAATTTTTTTCATTTTAATTTCCTCCTTAGTCTTGTGAATATTGATTAATAATTTCTAATACGTCAGCTTGAGTATCAGCATTCTGCAGTTTTTCAAGGTTATCGCTGTCAGACAGCATTTTAGACAGCTGGGATAATGCTTTTAAATGGGTTTCATTATCGATGGCTGCCAGCACAAAGAATAATCTTACCTGATGCTCCGGCTTTTCCGAAAAAGCACAGCTTTCCTTTAATTGCAGAAAGCTCATTCCCAGCCTGTTCACGCCAGCTTCAGGGCGGGCATGAGGAAGGGCAATTCCAGGCGCGATGACAATATATGGTCCCATTTCATTCACGTTTTCAATCATGGCATCAATGTAATGCTGGCTGATGGATTGATCGGCCAATAGCGGCTGTGACGCCATTTGCAGTGCTTCCTGCCAGCTTGCAGCCGAATCTGCAAATTGAATTTTATCGGCGGTTAGAACTTCATTTAACATTGGCTTTTGATCCACCTCACTTTTTGCTTCTTTATTTGATTGATAGTAGACTTTTAATTCCTGGATCAGCATGCTTTCGTCATTTATATCTGCATGCTTCCGGATAATGTCCATCAATGCGTCGATGTTTTCTGATTTCGGCCTTTTTTCTGATGCCTGAACCTGCTTAAGCAGAGATTCCTTCTCAGACGGGTTAAGAATCGGATTTACAATAAACACCGGTACATGTTTCCGGGATACTGGCGTGGTCGAAATGACAAAGTCCAAATCAGCCAGGGACGCTTTCTCATATTCACGGACGGTGTATACATTCGCCACATCGACAAACGGCATGAGATCTTCAATTTGTTTCTGAAGGATTCGGGACGTGCCGATTCCGCTGGCACACACCACAGCCGCTTTTTTGCGGGCTTCCACCCTGACGCCTTCTTTATCAATCCATCCTCCAAAGTGCATCGCAATATAGGCCGCTTCATCATCAGATACTTTTTTGCCCAGCACGTATTCAAAGTGATGAACCACTTTTTTGGTTAGGATAAACAGATCCTGATAAGACTCCTGTACAGATTTGGATAATGGATTCTCCAGTTCGATCCCATATTTGATTCGGAAGTAAGCCGGCTTTAAATGAATCAATAAATTCCGTTCAAGCTCCTTCCGATTTTGAAAAAATACGCACGCATATTTTTGAAAATCATCGACCATTCTTACTGCCATTGATTTGAGGATATCAAGGTCCTGGTCTTCCAGCTCATGTGTATCATAGTCGCTTATTTTCGCACCTAACAGGTAGGTTGCAAGATAGCAGGCTTCATCATCGGGAACCTCAAGATGGAAACCGCTTTCAATTTTCCGGCAAATAAATCGAGCAGCGGTGTACTCTTTTGTTTCTTTAATGACCTGTTTTTCAACAGGATCCATCTTGATGTATTTTTCCTGGTTAAACCTTTTGATGAGCATAAATATATGGGCACTCAGCGTCTCCATTACTTCATCTGTGTAATGAACACCGGAAAATGATTCACTTTCATTCAAAATTTCATAGATCGTTTCTAAATCAATACGCTGAAACATTTCAGGTGACAGTCCAGGCGTGTCCTGGATGGTTAACTGAACTTCGGATAATAGATCATTCCAGCCGCGATTGGTTAAAACCTGTGATAGGCAGTAAATCAGCATTTTCCGCTTATCCTGCTCCTCACCGGCAATAAAGTAGCCAGAAGATTTATGGAAATTCAACTGAACCTGGAACTGGTTAAGCTGCTTTTTTAATTCCTTGATATCTGCCAGAAGCGTACTTCTGCTGACACCCAGCTTATCCATCAGATCCTGCAGATAAATGGTTTTCTCGCGGGTCAGGATGAGTATGGCAGTCCAGGCCATTCTTTCTTTTCGTGAAAACTCATAACCGGCAGCTTTATCAAACGAATGCAGCCGCTGTTTAATCTGCTGCTTTTCTTCTTCATCGAGAAAAAATCCAGCAGCACGGATATACTTCAGCTCATCTAACCCCTGGTCTTTGAGCCAGCTATTAATTTTGTCAACATCATAATAAACGGTCCGCTTGGAAATCTGTAATTCTTCCATAAGCTCCAGTGGAGAAACATGTGTAGGCGCATGGACCATTTTCGTCAAAATCGTCATGCAGCGCTGGTCAAGAATCATCGGGAGCGCTCCCTCCTTTACCTGATTCTATAATAGTAAGTTTGCAAAAAGCCAGACTCTAAATTCATCGAATTGTCTGCTTACTACGTATTATACTCCTGTATTACACAAATTGAAGTCCGAATTCTGTAATGTGGTTTTTGCAAGGATTGGACTCATATTAGCAGGGAATAAAAAAAGCGAACTCGCCATTGGCGAATTTCGCTTTTAAAAAACAACAATAGTCAAAATCTAAAGTTAATCAAGCTCTCCCGCTTCTCCTTAAGTCCTCTCACAGTCCCCTCATAACTCAGCAGATCCCCTGTGAGGATTTCATTCCGATCCTTGATCATTCTCGAGACCTCATCCGGATTCGGTCCTCCCTGAAGGCTGCGGATCTGCACAAAGTATTCAGGAGAAATGATTTTCTTCCACTCTTCCTCTGACAGGGCAACAGGGACATATCCCTGAATGACTTCATTTACGTCCGCCACTTTCCAGTCGCACAGTTCTTTCTGATCCTTCACGGTTTGTTTTGAAATATAGCTGGCAATGGAGTGGGCTTTCCTGAATGGAATGCTGTAGTCTCTTGCCAGGGTGTCGGCCAATTCTGTGATTGTGATGCACGACTTTTTCGCCATCTCTTTCGCATGGTCTTTATTGACTTTTAATGTGGCAATCACGGCGTACATCAGCTTTAATACCCGATTGGCATTCGTAAAAGCGCGATACAGATGAGGCTGGAGATCATCCTCTGTATCAACGATATCCCCAAATGGCGTATTATGAACCATGTTCATGGCTGCATATGCTTCACCGTAGGCGCTGCTGGCAATGGATCTGGAGTGCTCAATGGAAACCGGGTTCCTTTTTTGAGGCATAATGCTGCTTACCTGCACGTAAGGATCCGCCACCTGGAAGGTGCCAAACTCTCTTGTTACATGCTGAAGGAAGTCCTGGATCCACCGGCCGGTATTCACCATGCAGGTCATCAGGGCTGATGAGGTTTCCAGCAGGTAATCTGCTCCCGCAATCGAGTCATACGAGTTTTCAATAATTCCTTCAAATCCCAATAGGTCACGGGTGCGGTCCCTGCAAATCGGAAAACCGGTCGTCGTAAGAGCCGCTGCACCGAGCGAGGATTTGTTAACGGTTTTATAAGCAGCCCAAAGCCGTTTAATATCCCTTTGGAGAACATCATAAACGGCCAGGAGATAATGCCCCAAAGTGGTCGGCTGGGCCGGCTGTGTATGGGTATAGCCGGTCATATAGGTCTCTTTATGCTCTTCAGCCTGCTCCAGCAATGCCTCACTAAGCTGATAAGCACTTCCAAGGAGCTGCAGCAAATGTTCTCTAAGCACCAGCCTGTACATCGCGATCCCCATATCATTCCGGCTCCGGGCAATGTGGATTTTTCCGGCCAATTCATCGCCAATCTCTTCTCCTATTTTCGCTTCCATCATAAAAAAGAGATCTTCAAATTGAGGCTGGTAGGATAATGAGCTGGTGTCTGACATTGCCACTTTATTAATTCCTTCCAGCATGGTTCTTGCTTCTTCTTCAGGAATGATCCCCTTTTCTGCCAGCATGATCACATGTGCCCGATGAATATCGAACATGACATGGAACAGATAGTCCCGCTGGTCATTAAAAACGGGCATCAGCAGTTCTTCTGCATATGTTTTGCCGGGAAAGACAAGGCCTTCATTTTTAATAAACTCTTCTAATTTGCTCATTTTTTCAACTCCGTTTTAAGACAATGATTTTTCAGCCTTAACTCCAAAAAACTTGTTTGATATGAACAGAACCAGTGCGATTAAAGTAATCTGGATCATACCGTAAGCTGCCGCCTGGCCCATATTGAACATTCTCAGCTGATTCATAATCTCGATGGAAATAGGGCGGTTTGAAAGGGTATACAGCAATACCGAAGTCGGAAATTCACCGACTGACTCAACAAATGCCAGTAATGTTCCTGATAAAACCCCTGGCATAATAATCGGAAGGATTACTTTTCTGAACGTATAGAACCACTTTGCCCCAAGGCTTCTTGAGGCTTCTTCTATGGAATCATCCAATTGCTCCAGTACAGCATTGGTGGATCTGACGACCAATGGAATATGGCGGATAAAATAGGCCAGAGGCAAAATCCAGAATGTGCCGACGAGAATGTTGCCAAATGAGAAGATGGTAGGCTCATTAAAAGCAAAAATCAAATTCATCCCGATAACGGTAGCCGGCAAAGCCCATGGAATCATAACTAAAATATCCACAAAGCTTTTTCCGACAAATTTCCGTTTAACGAGCACATAGGATGCCAATACCCCAAAGACCAGGTTCCCTGCTGTAGCGATAACCGACAGGATCAAGCTATTTTTCAATGGCCTGAATATGTTCGGATCCTGGAACAATAAACGATAATTTTCAAAATTAAATACCGATGGATAGGTCTGCCACGTCCAAGTTCCGTCCGGTACGAGCGATAGAAGGAGAATCGTGAAATGCGGAAGCAGCAGAATGATGACTCCCACGATTCCTGTAAAGACCAGTATCCACTTCAAAACAGGATTATTGACTTCACTGCGATGGGCGCCAATTCCTTTAGATGCCATCCGGTAATCCTTGCGGTTTTGGTACCAGCGCATAAACAGCAGGAAGCTGATCGATACAACCGATAATATAACCGATTGTGTGGCGGCCACTTCCATATCGCCATTAATCTTCGAAAAATAAATCTGCAGGCTCAGCACCCTGAATCCTCCTGCCAGGAGAAACGGCGCACTGAAGGATGCCATTGAGATCATAAACACCAATAAAGATGCGGCTACAATAGCCGGTGTCAATAATGGAAAGGTTACTTTCCAAAACACTTTAAAACGATTGGCCCCCAGATTGTACGCAGCTTCTTCAAGAGATGGATCAATTTTATTAATGGCTGATGAAACAGTCATATAGAAATACACATACATAGTATATGCATGGACGATCAAAATGCCTGATATACCGCCTATTTTGAAAGGCACTTCATCCAGCCCGAATAGGTCTTTAATGGCATTGGGAATCAATCCGGTTTCCCCATACAGGAACATGAACGCCATTACCCCTACCAATGACGGCAGGACGATCGGCATAATGGCAGCCGAT
The DNA here is from genome assembly GCF_024519925.1 of Cytobacillus sp. Bac17. Taxonomy (NCBI): domain Bacteria; kingdom Bacillati; phylum Bacillota; class Bacilli; order Caryophanales; family Bacillaceae; genus Cytobacillus; species Cytobacillus sp. Bac17. The sequence goes on from NZ_JALJRC010000015.1 coordinate 64,816, forward strand.
GCAAAGAAGCCTCTGCCCGGAAAATCATACCGGTTGAAAATGAATGCCAGCGGGATGCCGATCAGTGCACTGGCCAGGACACTTAATACCGAAATATATACAGAATTCCACAGGGCTTCCAGATTGGTCTTGGATTCCTGGGTAAAGAAGTCACTGTAATTCCCGAACGTCATGCTGCCTTCTTTTTGAAGGCTCTCCATTATGGTGCGTAAAGAGGGGTATAGAACATAAGCTATGAGAACCAGCAGGACCGGAATAAGGAGGAGCAGAGTCAGCCTTGTATCCCGATTCTTAATCATGATGCATCACCAGTCACCACAGGAATGATCCGCATCTGCTCTTCAGGCAATTCCACCCAAACCTCTGCACCCGCCTGCAGGTTTCTGGATAAGCCGCTATTCAGGGCATTCACCTGGAGCTTAAGGCCTGCAGCCCTGACCACAACATTGATGAGGGAGCCAAAGAAATGAACTTCCTCAACCATTCCTTTGAAGATATTTTTCCCTTCCGTCTCTTTTTCCAGTATTTTAATAGATTCAGGACGAATGGATAACGCCAGGTTCCCTTTGTTTTCCTGATTATAATTAAATGGGGCATTCCGGACGGAAAGCTCACTGGCACTTTCACCGTTCTGCACTTGTACAAGAATGTTTTCATCTTCTATCCTGCTGATCTTCACAGGAAGCAGATTGATTTCCCCGATAAACCCCGCTACGAAATCATTGGCTGGTTCATTATAGATTTCCGAGGGTGTTCCCACCTGGTGGCAGACCCCAAAGTTAAATACCGCAATCCGATCGCTCATGGATAGAGCTTCTGCCTGATCATGAGTAACATAGATGGTGGTGATATTATAATCTTTTTGCAATCTCAGTATTTCGCTTCTCATTTCATCGCGCAGCTTGGCATCCAGGTTACTGAGTGGCTCATCCAGGAGCAAAATCTCCGGTTCAATCACCAATGCCCTTGCCAGCGCGACACGCTGCTGCTGACCTCCGCTTAACTGGCTCACCTGACGATCGGCGTACTGCTTAAGCCTCACCTTTTGCAATACAGCCTTGACTTTTATATTGAGCTCCTTGGAGCCAAGTTTTCTAACCCTTAATCCAAAAGCGACATTCTCAAACACCGTCATGTGAGGAAAAAGGGCATAGTTTTGGAAAACCATGCCCGTATTTCTCTTTTCAGGAGGTACACGCGTCATATCCTTATCGCCGAAACGGACAACACCTTTAGTAGGATAATAGAATCCAGCAATCATCCGAAGTGTGGTGGTCTTGCCGCATCCACTTGGTCCAAGGAAGGTAAAGAATTCCCCATCCTTTATATCCAGATTTAAATGATCGACTGCAATAACCTTTCCAAAGGCTTTTTGGACATTATCTATGTTTATGGACGCCATACCTATTACACTTCCTATTCTTTAATTTCTTTTTCTCCGCTCTTAATGTTTTCATCCCAATACTTCATCCAGCTGTCGCTGTTCTCCTGGAATACCTTCCAGTCGATATCCATGCTCTTAATCTCTGTTTCTGTAATCCACTCAGGCAGTCCCTCTACGTCATCCCTTGTTGGAATGCGGTAGAATTCCTCTGCAAGGATTTTGGCTGCTTCAGGCGTGTTGACAAACTCATAGAATGCTTCAGCCGCCTTCGGATGCGGAGCATCATTCACAACGGCAATCCCTTCTGTCAGGACGGGTGTTCCGCTTTCCGGAATGATGAATTCAAATGGATAATTTTTATTTTCTTTTAACATGACAACGTCAGGCATTGCCCAGACAGATAGCTTTCCTTCCCCTTTGGCCACCTTGTTGTACATCATTTCAGGATTTGCTGCGTATTCTTTCGTGTTGGCATCCAATTTCTTAAGCCATTCGTAACCGGCCGCTGTATCCTTGGAGTCCTTAAAGTCACGGTAAATCATCGCTGAAAAAATCGTTCTCATTGTTCCGGATGCCAGCGGGTAGCGGATGATGATTTCATCCTTCCATTTCGGATCGAGAAGCTCATCCCAGTCTTTTGGCGCTTCATCTTCTGATAATTCTTTGCTGTTATACATAATGACTTCCGGTGTTTGGCTTGTTCCGGACCAGTGCCACTCAGGATCATGGAAGCCTTCTGCCAGACTTCCTGCATATGAAGGCTCATATGGCTTTAATAATCCTTCATCCTTTGCCTGATCGAAGTTTACAGATGGCGCTCCCCACCAGACATCAGCCTGCGGATTGTTTTTCTCGGAGCGGATCCGGTCCAGGATTTCCTGTGATCCCATATCAAGCCATTCCACATCAATCTGATATTTTTCCTCGAATTGCTGTTCAAACTTTGATAGAATATCCTTTCCATGCGGTGAATAGATAACTACCTTTTCTTCCAGCTTATTCTCTTTCTCTCCCTGCTCATTCTCAGAGCTTGAGCTGGATCCCTGTTCAGAACTGCAAGCTGAAAGCATTAGTGCAGCCGAAATGGATAAAGTGGTTAAAATCGATGCCCTTTTCTTATTTTTCATTGAAAAATCCCCCTCGTTTAAGAAAATTTGATAATACTATCATGCTCCCGCAAAAAGAGTGAAACAGCACCCAGGACTCCCGCATTATCACCTAATCTTGAAATCTTTAATTCTACTGAACTTGGAAGATAGTGATTCACGATCCTGTCCAATTTAGGCAAAATGTAATCAGATGATTTTAGAACACCACCTCCTAAAATAATGACTTCAGGATTCAATAAGCTCGCGGCATTAATGATTCCATAGGCCAGATGTTCAATGGCTTCTTCAATGACCGTAATGGCTAATTTGTCGCCTTTTTTCGCAAGCGCAAAGGCCATTTCCCCCGGCAGTTCTCCCTTTATTGCCTGAGAGTAGGCAGGGTGGTCCGGATCCTGCTGAATGACTTCCGTCAGTTTTTTTCCGATTGATTTTCCGCCGGCGACGCTTTCCAAATAACCGTAGCGGTGAAAGATTGGCTTAAAGTCTTTTTTCATGTCTGTTTTATCCGTCACCATATAGCCCATCTCGCCAGCAGCATTTGCATACCCGCGGTACAGCTGATTATTGATAATAATTCCGCTTCCAACACCTGTTCCGACCGCCATAAACAGAACATTCTGTTTATTTTTTGCATTTCCGAGCCATTGCTCCCCAAGTGCTCCAACATTCACATCATTGTCCACATGAACCGGGAAAGAGAAGTATTTGTTGGCTTCCGCTAAGAACGGGTATCGAATCCAGTTGAGGCTTGGTGCTTCCAAGACGACTCCGCTGGATGTTTGTGTAATCCCCGGAACCCCCGCTCCCATTCCAAGCACCTGATCCAGGGAGATTTGGCATTCCTCCAGCATGGACTGCACTTCTTTGGCGATTTGTTTTAAAAGTCCAGATTCTAAAAATTGACAGGTTGAAAAACTGCTGGAATGGACGATGTTGCCTCCGAGATCGCTAATGACTGTCTTTACTTTCGTGCCGCCGATATCTGTTCCGATTACATAAGCCGCTTTTTCATTGAAATAAAGATGTATCGGTCTCCTTCCGCCTTGTGAAGACGATTCGCCTATCCCCTTTTCATACACCCACTTTTCCCCTATCAATTCATCTACCAGTAAAGAAACAGTCGGCTTGCTTATGGAAATCTTCGCAGCAATCTCGGCCCTTGAAGTCGGTGAATTTTCCTGAATCCATTGAAGTACTCTCTTTTTATTGATTGATTTCATTTGCATCGGTGTCCCATTAAAATTCATCACATCACGGCCTTAATTGATTTGGTTAGTAAATATTACTAATTAACTTCAATATAACCTACCTGGTAATCGTTTACAACCCATCATTTTTAATTTTATGATAATTGCGATTATTTATATGACTAAAGGAGGATTTTAATTAAATTAATTTTTAGAATATTGAATTATTAGCAAATTTACCCTATTATGAAATTTATTAGGCGGGTAGCTGCAGGTAGTTAGTTAGGATGTTTAACTAACCTGCTTTAGACCCATGATGAAAGGAGTGTAAGAGTAGCGCTGTTAAACCATTTTGAAAGGGGTTACACAAATTGAAAAAAATCTTTATTTATTTTTTGTCCTTAGCGTTAATTCTCTCCCTTCTGCCTCTCAGCGGAAGTGCCCAGTCAGAAGAGCATGACCCCGACCTATGGAGTGCAGTGAAGCCGCTGGACACAACAGTCAGCTTTTTGAATACAGGAGCACATCCTGACGATGAGCGCAGTGACTTTCTTGCTTACTTATCAAGAGGACTTGGTGTTAAAACCTCAAGCCTGATTGCCAACCGCGGCGAGGGCGGCCAGAATGAAATCGGGCAGGAGCTTGGGAACGGCCTTGGAATTATCCGCTCCCGGGAAATGATTGAAGCAGCAAAGATCACCGGAGTTAAAGCCTACCATTTGAGTGAAACAACCTCTGATACCATCTATGATTTCGGCTTTTCCAAAACAAAGGATGAAACCTTAAGCCACTGGGGCAAGGACCTTACTTATGAAAGATTAATCCGTTTTATTCGTACTTACCAGCCAGATATTGTCATGCCATCCTTCAGAGACTCGGATACCCAGCACGGACACCACCGCACAATGACCATTCTCAGCCAGGAAGCCTTCAAAGATGCCGCAGATCCTAACATTTACCCTGAACAATTAAAAGAGGGATTATCCGTCTGGCAGACAAAGAAGTTCTATTTGCCGGCAGACAGTAAAGATACAGCAGATACATCAATTGAAATAGGCATGCTTGATCCTATCTACGGCATGTCCTATCCGCAAATCGGCGAGGAATCACGCTATATGCACAAAAGCCAGGGAATGGGCAATGACATCCCTGTCGCGCCAAGACAAACGCATCTGGAGTTAGTAGATAGTGCGGTTGAAACAAATAGCAGCAATGATCTTTTTGCCGGTATCCCATATGATTTTAACGAATGGGCAAAAACGTTTCCTAAGAAAGAAAAAGCATTGCAGGTGCACTTTACAAAATTCCAGAAAAGCCTGGATAGAATTATCTCCAGCTATCCCAGCCATAGCCAGGTATTCAGCAAAACGCAGCAAGCATTAAAAGAAGCAGAACGTTTAGTAAAGAAAACGGAGAAATCCAAGCTTGATTCCCAGCTGAAGTCTGATCTTCTTCATAAGCTTGAAGTTAAAAAAGAACAGCTGCTGAACGTGAGCCTGGTATCCTCCGACCTTGAGATTAACGCACAGGCGGAGACCAATATCCTGACAAAAGGACAGAAAACGGCTGTTACTATTACCTTAACGAACAATGGCAGTCAGAAGCTGAAGAAAGCTTATGTTGAACTGATCACTCCTGAGGGCTGGAAGGTTTCTAATAAGTCCAAGGCTGCTGACCTTGCACCCGGTAAAACGGCTGAAGTTACTTTTAAGGTCCAAGTTCCAGCTGATGCAGCGTATTATCACGCATACGAAACCCCTGCCATACAGGCAAAGGTCAGCTATGAATCAGCCGGCGCAAAGACAGTGACTGTCTCTGAACTGAATGGCACCATTGCCGTTCTGCCGGACGTTGGCCTTACCCTTTCTCCTGAAGATCTGGTTATAAATACCGCTGACGTTCAGGAAGAAGTGCCTGTAAATGTAAAAGTAAAAAATTACCGTGAAGGAGCTGCACAGGCTTCCGTATCCTTAAATGTTCCGGAAGGATGGTCAGTAAGCCCGGAAAAGGCTGAAGTTAACTTCGAAGCCTCATTGGAGGAAAAAGAGGTCACCTTTACACTGAGCCCGCCTGCGGATATTCAAGAAGGTGACTTTAAACTATCCGCCGAGGCAGCCGTAAATGGAAAGACCTTTGATTCAACAGTTCAGGAAATTCAATATGACCATATCGGAACATTTTATTACCTGTATCCAGCCCAGGTCAATGGGGTCGCCTTTGAATTGCTGGCACCAGAAGGCCTAAAGGTCGGCTACATTGAAAGCGGTTTTGATAAAGTGGCAGATTACTTGTCCAATGCAGGACTTGATGTGACGAAGCTTACTGAGACCGATCTTTCTTCAGGGGACTTAAGCCAATACGATACAATCGTGGTTGGTATCCGTGCCTACCTGTCACGTGAAGACTTAACAGCAAATAATGAGCGTTTAAAGGAATACGTCGCAAATGGCGGGCATATGGTGGTCCAATACCATAAGCCGAACGATGGCTGGGTGACGGAAGACACTGCCCCATACCCGCTGACTATCGGAAACCCATCCATCAGGTGGAGGGTAACCGATGAAAATGCACCTGTTACCGTTCTGCAGCCTGAATCGCCGCTCTTCAACTATCCAAATAACATTACTGAAGACGACTGGGCCAACTGGATACAGGAAAGAGGATTATACTATCCAATGCAGTGGGATGACCGCTTTGAAACCTTCGTGCGCATGGGGGATCCGAACGAGGAGCCATTTGATGGCGGCATTCTCATGGCCGATTACGGAGAAGGCACCTACCTTTATACCAACCTGGTATTCTATCGCCAGATTCAAGGCCAGGTCCCGGGAGGCTACCGCATTTTTACAAACTTGATCAGCTATGGTCAAAATGAATAATTTATTATGGGCAGCTGCGGATGCGGCTGTTCTTTTTTTATGCCCATGTGATTCAACTCACATCATTCATTTTCCATGTATTGTAAAATATAGCTGAAGAGAGGTGCCATCATGGAAAAGAACTGGTCTGTTTCCCTGGAGCATGGTGAGTATGTAAATAACCTAGGGCTGCTGATCAATGATGCTATGGAAGCTGTCAGCCAGACGGCAAAGGGATACTATGTCAATATTGTCACACCGGGTAAGCTGGAAAATCCAGATGACTACTTAACAGATGGCACTTCGGAAATAAAGTGGATGTGGAGGGTATGTTCTGAGGGTGGGACATGTGGACTGTGCAAATTAAGTGGGAAAGCTGCAAATAGCAAGGGTCGTTTTGCAAACAGCAGCCTACTTTCTGCAAATAAAAATGGGAATTTGCATATAGCAGCCTACTTTCTGCTAATAAAATATTCGGGAAACAGCCATTGTCTAATACTTGCATATAGAGTTGGATAATATGCAAATAGAGCACAAAAACCTGCAAATAAACTCCAGTATAAAAAAATAAATTAAGATTACTATCGAAAATAACTTATTATCATAGAAAGGAGAGACATACTTGATTATTAAAAGCCTGAAAGTCCCCGAAATTAACCTACAGCTTGAAGCGTTGTTAAGAAGAACGCCCGAACAGCATCCCGCGCGAGAAAAAATGACCTCAGATTATAAAATGAGAAGCGCTGGCTTTAAGGGAGAAGAAAGATTATTTTATTACTTAAGCTTTCTAGATCCTAAAAAATATTGGATTTTTCATAACCTGCGGCTATCAAGCGGAACACACTTCTTCCAGATCGATGCATTGCTGATAACTACGAACTTCGCTCTCATTTTAGAAGTTAAAAATTGGACAGGAACTTTGATTTTCGACCCTCATTTTCAGCAGCTCCTCCGCATTCACAATGACAAAGAGGAAGGGTTTCACGACCCCATTTCACAAGCCCGACATCAGACGAATCAGTTTAGAACGTGGCTCAATTTTAATGGATTTCCCGGGATTCCTGTAGAATTCTTAGTTGTGATCAGCCATCCTTCCACCATAATTAAAACCGATAAAGATCCACTGAGTATATCTAACAAAGTTCTACACTCCCATCATCTTTTATACAGAATTAATGAGATTGAAAATAAGTACCCTCAAGAAAAAACTGACCCTAAAGAGATACGGAAGCTGTGCCGAACTTTGTTAAAAAAACATAATCCTTCACCATCCGAGATTCTCGAGCACTTCAATGTCTCAGCTGAGGAAGTTCTCACTGGTGTTAGCTGTCCTAAATGCACTTCCCTTCCGATGATTTTCCATTGGGGGAAATGGCACTGCCCAATGTGTATGTTTTCCTCCCCTCTGGCACATGAAGCGGCTATCCAAGACTACTTCCGGCTTATTAAGCCGTCAATTACCAACTGGGAATTCCGCTCATTTACCCATATATCCTCCCCCTATACGGCTTCAAGATTACTCTCCAGAATGAACCTTTCTTTTAAAAGAAATAAAAGACACCGAATTTATCAAAAATCCCCTGAATAGTGATTAACTGCACAAATATTTCTAATCAATTATTTTATAATCAGGCTGAATTGAGGTGCTAATATGGAACAGAACTGGTCTATTTCACTTGAGCATGGTAATTACGCTAGTGATTTGGAACTTCTGATCAACGATGCGATGGCGGCAGTAAGCCAGACAGCTAAAGGGATATTATGTCAATATAGTCACACCAGCTGAGTTAGGTAATCCCGATAACTATCTAACTGAAGCACTGCTCATATACTTCGGAAATAAAGCAGACACTCAATTTATCGATCAATGCGGATGCGGGGGGTATGTTTTGAGGGTATGGAAAAACAAGTGAGGGACCTGACGATTTTGTGTGATTATAAGAACAGGCATGTCATCTTGAATTATTATTATGAAGAGGGGCTTATTGATCGGGATGGTATCAGCTTTAATGAGATTTACGTCCACGAGGGGACGATATATTTTATCAAAAACAGAAAGCGGATCGTAACCATCAACTCGAAGAAGTATCGTAATATATTGATAGGCGAGGATTTTCAAAATTACTATATTATGCGGAGAGATAAAAATCGTCTTGATATCTATTTTCCTTAAACGGAGCTGCGAAAGCGCTGGATACGCTTTTGCAGCTTTTTTTAATTTGGGAGGAATATATCTATTTGCAAGAAGCCTGAATTTATTTGCGAGCTCCCAGTTCTTTTTCCAAAATCTAAGATTCTATTTGCAATTTGATCATCCTAGACTGATCCCCGATCAATTGCTGCTCGTCTATTTGCAGGTAGTAGCCTGGTATTTGTACTTTTCCCGTTCTATTTGCAGAATTCATCCTGCTATTTGCAGCATACTCCGGTTTATTTGCAGAATCCCCGGTTCTATTTGCAAATCAACTAAGCGAGCCGTTTCCCGTTCTTATGCAGTTTACCTATTTGCAGAATCCAGCTAACTATTTGTAAATTACCTATTCTATTTGCAGAATTTCCAGCCCAATTTGCAGGGTTAAGCATCTATTTGTATGTTTCCGTGCTCTTTTTGCAGGGTTCACATTCTGAACCTGCCGCCACATAAAAACAGACCCGCCAAACCGGCGGGTCCTTTAATTTAATTCACTTTAAACTTCTTAATAGAATCCAGCAGCTCCTCCGCCATCCCCGAAAGCGAAGCAGCAGATGCCGCAATTTCTTCCATGGACGCCAGCTGCTCTTCTGTAGCAGCGGATACGTCCTGGCTTTCAGCTGTGGTGACAGCAGCAATTTCTTCGATTGCGCTTACGAGTTCCACCACCTGGTCGGCACCTTCGGCCATGTCCTTGATGGATGAGGAAACTTCCGCGATCTGGCCCGAAACGGTGTCGGCAAATTGCTGGATGTGGCTGAAGGCATCTCCTGCATTGTTAACCAGGTCAATTCCTTTTTCCACTTCCGCTGTTCCTTTTTCCATTGAAGTGATGGCCTTGCTTGTGTCCGTTTGAATCGTTGAGATCAGTTCGCGGATGCTTTCCGTCGATTTGGATGATTGTTCCGCCAGCTTGCGGACTTCATCAGCTACAACGGCGAAGCCTCTCCCGTGCTCACCTGCCCTTGCTGCTTCAATCGCTGCGTTCAGTGCGAGCAGATTCGTCTGATCGGCAATTTCAGAAATGACATTGACAATCTGGCCAATTTCCTCTGATCGCTTCCCTAATGTATGAACAATTGAACCTAGTTCAGAGACTGTTAGATTAATATTTTTCATCTGGTTTGTTGAAAGGTCGATCGCTTCATTTCCTTTTACAACCACTTCATTTGTTTCATTAGCTGTTTGGGCAACGACATTTGTGTTGAGCATAATTCTCTGAATGCGGCCGGACATCTCTTTTACGACAGAAGTGCTTTCTTTCACCTTCTCCGTCTGCTGCTCAGTAGCTGTTGCTACTTCCTGGATGGAGTTGGCCACCTGCTCTGTTGCCATGTTATTCTGTTCGGAGCTTGCCGTCAGCTGCTCCGATGATGAAGCAAGGTGAACCGCTTTTTCACCTACCTGGTTGATTAATTGCTGAAGGGAGGCGACCATCTTATTGAAGCTGATGCCCAGTTTGCTGATTTCATCGTTATTTTTAACCTCAAATTTCTGAGTCAGGTCTCCCTCGCTGACTTTATCAGTTGCAGCGATCAGCTGATTGAGCGGACGGGTAATCGAACGGACAATAAAATAAGAAATAAGTGCACCAATAAGTACGAAAATGGCGATGAATATAATCGTCGACATTAAGATAGGCTGTACGGCTGATGTTACTTCTTCCAGATTCATTGTGCCAAGCACCTTCATGCCTGTCAGCCCATTGGTGGTAAAGTGCATTTCTTTCTTTTCGCCATCAAGAGTGTATTCTACCTGCCCTTTTTCCTTTTCCAGGACTTCCGGCAGCCAGCTTCCCTCTGCCTCTGTGCCTGGCTTCTCCTGCGGGTGCACTAAAAAGCTTCCCTCCGCACTTAAGATAGCGGGATAGCCTTCTTTCCCAATCTTAATGTTATTGGATAGTTCACTTAGAGCAGAGAGACTTAAGTCAATCCCGATAACACCGGAGCTGTCGCCGAGCTTTTGGGCTACTGTGATTAGGATATTTCCGCTTACAGCATCAACATATGGCTCCGTGATGAAGGCTTTTCCCTTTGCCTCCATGGCACCCTGGTACCATGGGCGTGTGGTTGCATCAAAGTCAGCCGGCAAATCTGCACGCGGATAAATAACTAAATCTCCATTTTCAGAGCCTGCATAAATGGCAACTGCCTCCGGATTCAGCTCTTTATATTGACTAAAGGCTTTATTCGTCTCGTCTAATTCTTCCGCAGTATAAAAATTCTTCTGTATCCGCTTTGAAAAGTAATTCGTATCTTCCATTTTTGTTTTAATAAAATCCATGATAAATTGGTCAAGGATTTTTACATTGTCATCCGCACTCATTTCAATCTGGCCTGTTATTTCGTCTTGAGCCTTCTGATAGGAAATGTATCCAATTGAGGTGGATGGAATTAATAGAATAATAATAAATGAGAGCAATAATTTCTTTCTAATAGTAAATGAAAACAGCGACCCTTTTTCTTTCTGTTTTTTCTTTTTCATAATTGACCCCTTTTGAAAAGTTAGTAATTTACCGCCTTAACCTGCGAGATGGCACCTTCGAGCTTCTCGTCAACTACCCTTGCATCGTCAATATGCCTCTGGATCAGCTCGTTCACTTGATCAAAAACAGACTTCGTTTCCGAAATCTCATCGGCCACCTCCTGGGAATATCCCTTCTGAGCGTTTATCATTTCTATCACTTCACTGACTTCTGTTTCAACCGTATGGATAAGGCTTGTGATCGAATCAATTTTGCTGGTAGTTTGACCGCTGAGGGACATGCCATCTTTAATTAATTCGGTGCTTGCGACTGTGGAGTTCAGTGTTGCTTCAATATCGTCCTGAATATTTTTCGTCAGGGAACTAATATTAGCCGTACTCGTCGCTGTACTTTCAGCCAGTTTCCGGACCTCATCCGCAACGACAGCAAATCCTTTGCCCTGCTCGCCTGCGCGTGCCGCTTCGATGGATGCATTCAAAGCCAGGAGATTTGTTTGTTCCGCGATATCTTTTATGACCTGAACAATCATCTCAATTTCTTTTGACCTTTTGCTCAGCGCCTCCATCTTCTGTGAATTCACTTCTAATTGCTCACCCAGCTGCTTAATAAGCTGTTCAGACTTGCTCACGGATCCACGGCCTTCCTCCGAGCTTTTTACCATCTCTTTTGCAGACTGGATCAGATTTTCCCCCTTATCAGATAAAGTGAGGCTGTTTGTAAAAGTAGCTTCACTATGTCTTTTTACGTTTTCAAAACCGTCTTTAATTTTCAAAACCAAATCTCCCAGCATGTAATGCTGTCCATTAACAATCTCATGCTGGCTTACCGTATTCGTCAAATCTTCATTAAAAGAATGAATCAGTGTCTGATAATACTTTTCCCTGCGCTGAAATTCTTCTTCAGCAGCCTGAATGCTTGATTCCAATTCCCTCTTTTCTTCCTCCAGCCGCTTCAACTTTCCTTTTCCGAACATCATTGATCTCCCCATCTCATTTATACTCCTTTATTATATCGACAGAAAACGTGAAATTTTGTGACCTTTTGCACTCTTTTTTTAAAATATATGGGTCTATGTGATTAACAAAAAGAGGCACCTGCATTTCATTGCAGGTGCCTCATCTCTCTTATTTTTACCAGCGTGCAGTCAGCATCTTTCTCCTCGTATAGAATTCCACACCATCTGTTCCGTTGGCGTGAAGGTCTCCATAGAACGAATTCTTCCAGCCGGAGAATGGGAAGAAGGCCATTGGAGCCGGTACGCCGATGTTGACGCCGAGCATGCCTACTTCAATGTTTTCTCTGAAGTAGCGGACGCTGCTTCCATTTTGAGTAAACAGGCAGGCGCCATTACCAAAGTCGGATTTGTTGGTGAGCTCGATTGCTTCTTCCAGGCTCTTCACACGTACGATGGATAAAACTGGTGCGAAAATTTCTTCTTTCCAGATTTTCATGGATGGGTTTACATTGTCAAAGATAGTTGGTCCAATGAAATAGCCATTTTCGTGATATGCTTCGTCTTTGCGGCCATCGCGGACAAGGGTTGCTCCTTCTTTTTCGCCAATTTCAATATAACCGCTTGTACGCTCCTTGTTTTCCTGGCGAATGACTGGCCCTAAGAAAACTTCTTCGTCCAGCCCGTTTCCGATTGTCAGCTGGCCCGCTTGCTCATTCAATTTCGCTACCAGCTCGTCGGCAACAGAATCCACAGCTACTACTACAGAGCAGGCCATGCACCTTTCACCTGCTGACCCGTAAGCAGCAGCAATTATTTCTTTAACAGCTCCATCAAGGTCTGCATCAGGCATAACGATAGAGTGATTTTTCGCACCAGCAAGCGCCTGTACGCGTTTGCCGTTCGCTGTTGCTGACTTGTATATATACTCGGCAACAGGCTGGGAGCCAACGAAAGAAATAGCCGGTACATCCTTATGGTCGATCAGGCTGTTCACCACATCATGCGCACCATGGACGATATTGAATACCCCTGCCGGCAGACCTGCTTCTGTGAACAGCTCTGCCAGGCGGTTAGCCAGGATTGGCGTTCTCTCTGACGGCTTTAAGACGAATGTGTTTCCGCACGCAATCGCAAGCGGGAACATCCAGCAAGGTACCATCATCGGGAAGTTGAAAGGCGTGATGCCGCCGATGACCCCAACCGGGTAGCGGTACATGCCCGATTCTATATTCGTTGCAATGTCAGGAAGCTGCTTACCCATCATAAGAGATGGCGCGCCTGCAGCAAATTCCACACATTCAATTCCGCGCTGAACCTCACCGTATGCTTCTTTATAGTTTTTGCCATTTTCCTGTGTAATCAGCTTTGCCAGCTCGTCCCAGTTATCTACTAAAAGCTGCTGATATTTAAATAGAATTCTAGCTCTTTTTGGAACCGGCGTTTTGCTCCAGGTTTTAAACGCTTCTTTGGCAGCCTGAACAGCTTTATCGACATCTTCGCGGGTTGAGATCGGAGTGCGTGCAAGCTCCTCGCCCGTTGCCGGGTTTGGCACCAATTCGAATTTATCCGTGTTTGCATCCACCCATTCGCCATTGATAAAGTTCTTTAATACCTTTGTTGTTGTCGCTGTCATAAGTAAAATCCCCTTTCAAAATTAGAAGTCTATTATTTTAAAAAATTGAATATAAGATCACAGCCAGGAATAACACAGCCGTTGGCATTGCTGCACTCAGGATAAAAATTGGCCAGTAGGAACGCTTATGGGTTTCCCCGCATATTGCCCGGATCGTCGTAACGACATAGCCATTATGCGGAAGTGAATCCAGACCGCCCGAAGCAAGTGCTGAAATCCTGTGCATCGCCCCAGGATCGAGGCCTTGGGCCATATACATAGGCGCCAGAATCGGAAGGGCAATCCCCAAACCGCCTGAAGCCGAGCCTGTAATCCCGCAAATCAGCGTAACGGCTATCGCCAGTCCCATTAAGGGAGGTCCAGGAATATTGACCAGAGCATCGACGAATGTATCAAAGGCAGCAACCTGGGCGGCAACACTTCCGAAGCCCACAACCGCACACGTATTAGCCGCAGCGACTAAAGCATCCTGGGCACCTTTTGCCAAAGCCTCCCAAAATCCAACCAGATATTTAATCATCAATACACATGCCAAAATGATCCCGCTCGTCAGGGAAATTAAAGCGGCCGCCGTTGACGAAGTAAAGTTGGCTGCTGTGTTTAAAATGGCAATAACGGAAGCCAGCGGCAATATCGCCATCAATACATTCGGGAAGTCCTTCCCTGCAGGGGCAGCATCAGGCCTTTGCAGGGACAGCTCCGTTTCCAGAGCAGCCGCCGACTCATTTGGAGCACCGGACTGCTGATTCGGCAAAGAAAATACCTCTCCATTTTGAACCGCTTTTTTCACCATCCGGCTTAGTAATATACCGCCTGTTACCATTATGATTAATGCCATTAACACTCCAATGATTCCACCTGCAGTCGGCTTTGTTCCGAAAAACTCAGTTGGAATCAGGTTTTGGATTTCCGGCGAGCCCGGTGCTGTCATCGTATACGAAATCGACCCGAACACCAAAGCAGCCGGGATAAAGCGATGCGGCAGATTGGCCACTTTAAATAAGGAGACAGCGATTGGGTACACTGCGAAGCCTACGACAAACAAGCTGACGCCGCCATATGTCATAATCGCTGCTGCGGCCACGACAGCAAATACAGCTCTCGATGGGCCCAGTGTATCCTTAACCCAATTCGCAATACTGTCAGCCGCCTTGGTTACCTGCATAATTTTTCCGAAAACTGCCCCAAGCAGGAAGATTAGAAACCATGAGTAAAAATAATTTGTAAAGCCTGTCATATAATGCTCTGTCAGGGCAGTCTCAAGATTAAGTCCTCCTGAAAGAGCAACCACAACGGCGCTGATGATGGCGGCAATAATTATATTTACGCCTTTCATTGTTAAATACATTAATAGAATCAGTGAAGCGATTAAGCCCAGCATTCCAAGCATCTGATTGTCCCCCTGTTACACTTTTTCTGTTTCAGAGGAAAACTGATATTCATAGCAAACATGGTATAGCTCTTCCAGCTCGCTCTGAGTCGGGACTCTTGGATTGTTGCCAGGGCTGCCGCTGTCAATCGCATCAGTTGCCATTTTACTTATCGCAGCCTTAAACGCTTCTTCGTCAATTCCCCATCCTCTTAAGTTAGGAATATTTAATTTCAAACACAAATCCTTAACAGATTGAACAGCGATTTCAGCTGCTTCTTCTCTGGTAAGGCTTTCATTATCAGGCTGAAAAATTCGTCCGATATCTGCTAAGCGATCAATACATGCTTCCTGGCTGAATTCCAATACGGCCGGCAAGAGCATGGCATTCGAGATTCCATGCGGTACATGGAATAAAGCTCCAATGGGACGGCTCATTCCGTGCACAAGGCATACGGATGCGTTTGAGAACGCCATTCCAGCCTGGAGAGAACCAAGGCTCATCGCCTCACGGGCATCGACGTTTTCCCCCTCATTGTAAGCGGTTAAAATATTTTCCACGATCAGTTTCATAGCTGATACCGCTATCGTATCGGTCATTGGATGTGCTTTTTTAGACAGATATGCTTCAATGGCATGGCTTAATGCATCCACCCCTGTTGCAGATGTAACATTCTTCGGTGAGGATATCGTGAGCAAAGGATCCACAATTGCTACACTCGGCATGAAGGCAGGCTGCTTAATCATCATTTTTACATCATTGGATGAGTTCGTAATGACTGTTACATCAGTTGCCTCTGAGCCTGTCCCGGCTGTCGTCGGAATGGCAATGTGAGGTACAGGCGCATTCTTAGCCAGTTTCCTTCCTCCCATATAATCGCCGATATAGCCGCCATTCGTTGCGAGAACGGCGATGGCTTTCGCCGTATCAATACAGCTGCCGCCTCCTACTGAGATGACCATGTCGCATTGCTCTTTTTGAAAAAGCGTCAATGCTTCTACTACATACTCATCAGTTGGTTCAGAGGTTACCCCAAGGTATACCTCGCTATTTACTCCGGCTTCCTGAAGAAGAGTTCTGCATTCGCTTACATAACCGAGCTGATCCATTATTTTGTCACTGATTATTAATGCCTTTTTCCCTCTAAGCGCCGCTTCAGCACCAACTTTTTCGGAAGATCCCCTTCCATAAAAGATCGCTTCCGGCACACGGAAAACTGCTGGTTTCTCCATTGAACATTCCACCCCTTTTGCTTCGTTACTACTATACTTGCAAGGAGTGTGCCAACTATGAAACCCAGTAAAGTCAGTGTTCTATTTCTGCCAAAGTGTAGCTGCTACACTACAACTGTAGATATTTTGTAGCGAAACCACTACACTACATTCACGTTATTCCATGCTTCTTCAGCTTTTGGTAGAGGGTCGTCCGATGTATTCCCAGTAAATCAGCAGCCTTCGATTTATTCCCGCCTGCCTTTCTTAAAGCATCAAGAATTAATTCCGATTCTCTTTGATTTCCCAGAAACCTGGCTTCCTCTATGGATCCGA
The DNA here is from genome assembly GCF_024519925.1 of Cytobacillus sp. Bac17. Lineage (NCBI taxonomy): Bacteria > Bacillati > Bacillota > Bacilli > Caryophanales > Bacillaceae > Cytobacillus > Cytobacillus sp. Bac17. The sequence continues at coordinate 81,535 of NZ_JALJRC010000015.1, forward strand.
CAGCTAATGAGGAAGCTTTCCCTTTTTTAGTGGAAGGTTCAGGCCTTTTCAACATCTCCGGCAAATGGTGATAGTCAATAATCTTCCCATCCACCAGGGTAACCAGCTGCTCCACGGTATTGACCATCTCGCGAATATTTCCCCTCCATGGATGCCGTACAAATGCATTCACCGCTTCAGAGGTGAAGATTTTCCCCGGTACCTGATACCTCTCACAAATCTCTCTCAGATAATGGATCAGCAGGACGGGGATATCCTTTTTCCGTTCACGCAGCGGCGGGATGTGAAGCTGGATAATGTTCAGCCGGTAGTATAGATCCTCCCGGAACTCCCCTGTTTCGATCATTTGCATAAGGTCACGGTTTGTCGCTGCGACTACTCTGACATTGATCCGATACTTCTTCACCCCGCCGACACGTTCGGCTTCTTTTTCCTGCAGAACCCGCAGGAGTTTGGTCTGCATGACAAGCGGCATCTCCCCGATTTCATCGAGAAAAATAGTACCGTTGTCTGCCAGTTCGAATTTTCCGGGCTTGCCTCCCTTTTTCGCGCCGGTAAATGCACCTTCTTCATAGCCGAACAGTTCAGATTCGAATAAGTGCTCTGGAATGGCCCCGCAGTTTACACTGATGAACGGCCCGGTCGAAAAGGGGCTGAGATGGTGGATGCTTTTTGCGAACATCTCTTTACCCGTCCCGCTCTCACCCGTAATCAGAACAGTTGCCGCAGTCCTTGCCGCCTTCCGTGCCAGCCGCTTTACATCTGCAATGCCTTCGCTTGTCCCAATGATCTGATCAATTGTAATCCGGCTATCGCTTTCCTTTTTCTTTGTGAAAAGATCTGGCTTAGCCGTTTGATTTTCCTGCAGTCTTTCATAGATTTTATAAACCTCCGAGACCCCTTCAAAAATCAGCATTCCTATCGCCCCGACAATCTTGCCTTCTTTCCTGAGCGGAATCCGGTGCACCACCATGTCATGCCCCTGGATGTTCTGGAGAACCCCGCGTTCGGCTATTCCGGTCTTTACCGTCTCATGAAGATGGGTGTTATCGATTACTTCTGTCACATGCCTGCCAATCGCATCCTCCCGGTTAACTCCGGTAAAACGGCTGTATGCTTCATTGAATTCCTGCAGGATGCCGTTTTGATCAACAACGGCTATCCCCTCATAGGCACTTTCCAAAATTGCTCCAAGAGCACCATCTGAATTTTGCTTTTGCCTCAGGTTATGCAGGTATTTGGAAAGCCCGTCAAGCATATCCCTGGTTGTCAGGATTCCAAGCAATTTGCCATTTTCACCTATGACAGGAAGCTGATCATATGGAAGCGACAAAATATCAAGGATCAAATCATCTGGCCGGACAGCAGCCAGATTCGATTTGGGGATACTGCCAATCAAAGTGTCCCCTGAGTTGCCCTGGGCAAAGTAGTTAAGCAGCTTTCTTGATGTAATCATACCGACTAACCCATTCTGCTCATCCAATACTGGCAGGCTTTCCAGATGAAGATCCACCATCATTTTTGCAGCTTCACCCAGTGTTTGCCCCGGCTGAATACAAAAAGGGCTGGGTGTCATCCAGTTTTTCACATAGAGAAGCTCATCAATATGTAATTGCGGCACAAAGGATTCCTCCTTCTATCGTAATTTTCTAAATTATATCATTATTAGAAAAAATAAAGGGGTTAGGTCAATTGCGAACTGCGCAGGAGCGTAGCTTTCTGTGTTGCCGATTGTGAACTTTGCAAATAAAAGCGGGTAACCTGCAAATAAAGTTGTTAATTTGCAAATAAACTGTTAGAACCTGCAAATCAATGGCCAATGCTGCAAATAAAGGTGGGATTCTGGCAAATAAACCACTGCACACAGCGGCTTTTTATAAAAAGAAAGACAGAGAGACTAAACCCCTCTGTCTTTCCGCTAAAGCCATTTAGAAAATCGAAAATAAAATGACCGCTAAAATCACACCAAGTATCGGAATAATTACTGTCAATGCACCAAATGCCGGATAGGCATCCTTATGCGATTCACCGCAGATGGCACGGATGGTTGTCACAACGTAGCCGCCATGCGGCAAGGAATCAATCGATCCGGATGATATCGCCACAACACGATGGAGTTCACTTGCATTGACACCCATATCCAGATAATGCGGGGCAAGCAGCGGCAGTGCGATGGATTGGCCACCTGAAGCAGAGCCGGTCAGTCCGGCAATGACAGCAACAGCCAGAGCTCCGCCGATTAATGGGCTTCCCGGAATGCTTGTCATGGCATCAACTGCACTTGCAAAGGCAGGTGTTGCTTTAGCCACACCGCCAAAGCCTACAACCGCAGATGTATTGGCAATGGCAATCAATGCGCCAATCGTTCCTTCAGACACGGCTCCCCATACATTTGTAAAATACTTGCGGTTAAGAAAATAGGTTGCAAAGCAGCCGCTCAATAACGCGATAATAAGGGCTGACTGTGCCAATGAATCATGGAAGATAAATGAAATCACAAGGACGACCAAGAGCGGAATCATACTTAACATCGGGCTTGGCAGGTTTTCGCGGATCAACGCAGAATCCGTTTCTCTTGCCTCAAATTTTTCTCCATTGCGGATCGCCTTGTTAATCATTTTCTTCAGCCACCAGTATCCAAATGCCATCATAAAGACAGCAACAATAAAGCTGACTTCCCAGGCAGCATACGGGGAAGTTCCCAGGAATTCAATCGGAATCCAGTTCTGGATTTCCGGTGAACCCGCTGATGTCATGGTAAATGTAGTCGAACCGAAGGCAAGAGCTGCCGGTATGAACCTTCTTGGCAGGTTGGCTTCCTTAAATAGGCTCAAGGCCATTGGATAGACGGAAAATGCAACAACAAACAGACTTACACCGCCATAGGTTAAGACCGCACAGGCAATGACAACAGCCAACGCTGCCCGTTTCATGCCAATCTTGTCGATAATCCATTTGGAAACACTATCTGCTGCTCCGCTATCCTCCATTAGTTTTCCAAAAATGGCACCGAATAAGAACATCAAATACCAGGATGTAATAAACCCGGCAAACCCGTTCATATAGTTGGTTAGAAAATTGACTTCACCCTCGCCTGCCAGCTGAGGAAAAATCGGTAATCCACTGAATATTGCAACAATAAATGCAGCAAGAGGGGCAGCAAGCAGCAGGTTCATCCCTCTCATCGTTAAATAGATGAGAAGCCCAATCCCCCCAAGCAATCCAATCATACTTAGCATAAGATCCTCCTATCAGAAAAGCGCAAGGCGCCCGCTTTCGGCTACAAGCATAAGACAAGCCGGCTGAAAGGTTGTTCTTTAACCTTTTGGACGGATTGGCTTATGACCTCGAGCCGATGGCGCCTGGAGCTAGACACTTATCGAACTTCAAAGATGTAAAATTGGTTTTACTAAAACCCCTGCCTTCTCTCCATCACCTTCTGTCCGCTACCGATCCTCTTTCCACCAAATGCCCTTCTATTCTTTGAATTTCAGGGGTGTCCATATCCCCGTTAATGTGCTCTAAAAGAAGGTTAATCGAATAATCGACCATTTCATCGACCGGCTGATGCCAGGTGGTTAATTCATAGGATGACCAATCCGACATAGCCACATTGTCAAAGCCTATGACCGAAATATCCTCAGGGATTCTGATACCCTGTTTCTTCAGATAATCCATTGCGCCAAAAGCGGATATATCATTTGCACAGAAGATGGCATCTATCTTTTTATCCTGCTCCAGCAGCTTTTCCGCTGCTGCAAATCCTCCTTCATACGAATAAAGGCCATTTTCGGTTAAAAAGGAAGAAATGCCGTGTTCCTTCAAAGCTTCCTGGAACCCATTTTTCCGATCCACTGTTGTTGATGTATTCATCGGTCCGGAGATAAAGGCGAGATTTTCATGTCCTTTTTCTATCAAGTAGTGCCCTATCCTTTTACCGGCAGCAAAGTTATCGCACACAACAGCACTGCTTAAGGAATCGTTCACATATCGGTTAAACAGGACGACCGAGATGCCATTGCGGGTAAACTTCTGTACAGTCGAAGAGGTCAAAAGCGCATCTGTGATGATGGCTCCCTCCACGCTGTACTCTATTAAATGGCTCACTTCATCCTCTTGGATTTCGTTATTCTGGGAGTTGATAAACATTACCTTGTACCCTTTTTCAGCCAGCCTGCTGTAAAACTTATCGAGGATTTCCGGATAAAAAGGGTTCTGGATATTCCGCATGACAATCCCAATGATGCGGGACTGATTCGTGATCAGGCCGCGGGCAATGGCATTCGGCTGATATCCCAGCTGTTCAGCAGCCTCCAGAATAAGCTTTTTCTTTTTTGATGAGATACTTGAATTTTCACTAAAAGCCCTGGACACGCTCGATTGCGAAACGCCTGCCAGCCGAGCGACATCCATGGCTGTCACTTTTTTATTTTTCAACGCATGTTCCTCCTGCCTGAATCTAGACAGAGAAATTATAACAGATTTTGCTTACTTCACGAGGCTGCCATATCGCTTCACACGAAGGTCAGCTTGTGCCTGGTGTCCTTTAAAGCCTTCAAGGTCGCATAGACGGGATGCATATTCACCGATTTTTGCACTTGCTTCAGGCGTTGTTCTCTGGTATGTGCATGTTTTCAGGAACTTGCCAACCCATAGGCCGCCAGTGTAGCGTGCTGCCTTTTTGGTAGGAAGCGTGTGGTTTGTACCAATGACTTTATCCCCGTAAGCAACATTCGTTTCCGGCCCAAGGAAAAGCGCTCCATAGTTGGTCATGTTTTCAAGGAAGTAGTTTGGATCCTCAGTTAATACCTCCACGTGCTCATAAGCCAATTTATCCGCTTCCACTACGGCTTCTTCCAGGCTGTCAACAAGAATGATAGAACCGTAATCTTTCCATGCCGCGCCTGCAACATCTGCTGTTGGAAGAGTCTCCAGCTGGCGTTCAATTTCTGCCACTGTTTCGTTCGCCAGTTTCTCTGAAGTTGTAATCAGGCATGCCGGAGAGTTAGGTCCATGCTCAGCCTGTCCTAATAAATCGGTTGCAATTATTTCGGCATCGGATGTTTCATCCGCAATGACAAGAACTTCGGTTGGTCCTGCAAACAGGTCGATTCCCACTCTGCCATATAGTTGACGCTTTGCTTCTGCAACAAATGCATTACCAGGGCCAACCAGCATATCAACCGGCTCGATTGTTTCCGTTCCGATTGCCATTGCACCCATCGCCTGGATTCCGCCAAGAAGGTAAATCTCGTCAGCGCCTGCAAGATGCATCGCGGCTACGGTTGCGGAAGGAATTTCTCCTTTAATCGGAGGTGTACATGCAATTACGCGCTTAACGCCTGCCACTTTCGCTGTCAAAACACTCATGTGGGAGGAAGCAACCATCGGGTAGCGTCCGCCGGGAATATAGCATCCTACACTGTTTACCGGAATGTTTTTATGGCCAAGGAACACGCCAGGCAATGTTTCTACTTCAATATCCTGTAATGCTGCTTTCTGGTGCTCGGCAAAATTGCGGATTTGCTCCTGAGCAAATTTAATGTCATTGATCGTTTGCTCAGGTACAGATGCCACAATCTCCTGAATTTGCTCATCACTTAATCTGAATTGTTCCGGTGACCATTTATCAAACTGCTCAGAAAGCTTGCGGACCTCTGAATCGCCGTTCTCTTCAATATTTTTAAGAACCGCGCTTACCGCTTCCCTTACTTTTACGTCTGCTTCCTGTACTTCTTGATCATTTTTCCCCTGTTTTAAGAAAGTTACCATTTGATATCACTCCAAGTTATATATTTTTGAATACGTATGCAAAAAATCTGTAAAAAATTAAATGGCTGTCCATCCGCCATCTACTTTTATCGTATCACCCGTAATAAACTTTGATAGATTGGAAGAAAGGAATAGTGTGGCTGCCGAAACATCACCTGCATCCGCAAGCTTTCCAAGCGGAATCCTGCTGTAGACTTCCTTTTCGAATTCCTTGTCTTCGAACATTTTTGAAGTCAGCTCCGTTTCAATAAAGGTCGGAGCCACTGCGTTGACATTAATCCCATGGGAGGCCCATTCCACCGCAAGTGCTTTCGTCAGCTGTACCATGCCGCCTTTGCTGGCACAATAAGCCGCCCGCTTGTAATAGCCGACAAATGCCATCTGGGAAGCAATGTTGACAATTTTGCCGGATTGATTCGGGATCATATATTCGGCTGCTTTCTGGCTGCAGAAGAAAGCCGCTTTCAAATTGGTATCAAGCGTCAGATCCCAATCCTCTTCCGTCACTTCCATGGCAGGCTTGGCCCGGTTAATTCCAGCGTTATTGACCAGCACATCGAGAGAGCCCATATAATCTGCGGCCGCTTCTGTCATTCTTTGAATCTCTGAAACATTGTTTAAATCAGCGGAAACATAGAAACTGCTGCGATTGAATTTTCTCAGTTCTTCGGTTGTCTGCTGCAGAGCCTCTTCATTTCTCCCCACGATTACAACCTTCGCTCCGTTTTTGGCAAAGGAAAGGGCGATATCCCTTCCGATTCCTTTGCTTCCGCCCGTCACAAGCACCGATTTATTCTCCAGATCGGGAAAGTTCTTCATACCATTCCTCCATCAGATTAATTGGATTCCCAGATCCTTTTTCAAAAAGCGGATCAGCTCTTCTTCCCTCTTCTGGTTGTATTGTTTGGAAAAATCCTCATCCCACTTGTAGTAGCCTTCACCCGATTTATCGCCGAGCTTCTGTTCTTCTACAAGCTTCTTTAAAATCGGCAGGGATTCCTCAGCACTGGATAAATGCTGGAACAGATAATCAGAGATGGCCGAGAAGACATCCAGTCCGCCCATATCGGCCGTCATCAGCGGGCCAGAAACCGGCAGCCTGCGTCCAATGCCGTAAGTAACTGCATCATCAATATCTTCTTTACTCGCGATGCCTTCCTCCAGAAGATACTGGGCTTCGCGGAAGAGTGCATATTGAAGGCGATTGCCGACAAAACCGGGAATTTCTTTTTTCACTTCAATCGGCTTTTTCTTCATTTGCTTTAAAAGCTGAAAAGATCTTTCCACAGCTTCATCGCCAGTCTTCTCACCCCGTACGACCTCTACGAGAGGAATCAGATGAGCCGGGTTCCAGAAGTGCGTCACCACTGTCCGTTCCGGAAATGCTGTCTCGGAGGCAATCTCCGTTGGACTGAGGCCGGAAGTATTGCTGGCCAGAATGACATCTGGAGCACAAAGAGCGTCAAGACGCTTAAATAAGTCAATCTTTAATTGAATGTTTTCCGGTACAGCTTCAATTACAAAAGTAGCATCCGTGACCGCTTCCTCAACAGATACGGTCATTTTAATATTTTCCTGAATTTGGGCAGCTTCCGAATCGGATAAAATACCGTTATTGAGCATAACCTCAAGCTTCTTCAGCATATTGGTCCAGCCCTGTTCCAGGTCGGCGTCACTAATGCCTTGCATTTTCACACTCAGTCCGGCCCAGGCCGCATTAAGCGCAATGGAATAGCCCATCGTGCCGCACCCAAGTACAGCTATTCTCTCCAATCGCTCACCAACTTTCTGAAATTTCTACTTTTTGAATACGTATTCAATATACTATGTAAGCGCTATAATTTCAAGTTGAAATACTAAATTATGAAATTATTTTGTGTTTGTCTCATCCGGGAATGCAGTGTTTACAGGGGTTTCCCGGGTTCAATCAAACGTTTGATTGATTTTAAGATCAATCCCTGCCAGGCCGCTGCTTGGGGGACAGGTTGACTGTCCCCTTTCCCGTGAATGTGAACATTACTAATAGAAACGGGAAACCCGCAAATAGAATAGCTCATTTTGCAAATAGATTGCTTGAATCTGCATATAGAATGACCAAACCTGCATATAGAGGGGAGAATTCCGCAAATAGGCCGTTTCGCACGACTGCTTTTATAAAAAAAAGACAGAGAGCTTGATCCCCCTGTCTTCTCTTATATGATTATGTATCTAAAAACGTCTTTCCCTTCAGCTGATCCAATGTCACAACAAAGTCGTGCAGCAGTTTGTAGGAGTTTTCCATATCATCCAGGTCGACTACTTCAATAGGAGTATGAGTATAACGGGATGGGATTGAGATAACACCCGTTGTGACGCCTTTATTTGTCATATGTATGGCTCCGGCATCAGTTCCAATTCCCATGAAAACTTCATGCTGAAAAGGAATATTCCCTTCTGCCGCCACTTTTTCGAGGTGCTGCGTGATAAGCGGATGGGCAATCAGTGATTTATCAGCAATTTTGATGCAAGGTCCGCTGCCAAGGCTTCTCGTGCCTGTCATTAGGACATCAAATGTGTCGCTGGTTGGGGTTGTGTCAAGTGCCAGCGCAAAGTCAGGATCTACGGCAGCAGATACAACGGAAGCCCCTCTCAATCCTACTTCCTCCTGAACCGTAAATGCTCCGTAGATGTCGCCATGCTGTGTCCCATTTCCTCCGATGTTTTGAAGTAAGCGGATCAGTAGTGCGCAGCCTGCCCGGTCGTCCAAGGCTTTGCCAATAACACGGTTATTTCCTATTTTTTTGAACTCTGTGCCATAGCTGATGGGCTGTCCAACCTTTATTCCCATTTCCGCGGCTTCTTCTGCTGTGCGGGCTCCAATATCAATATAAAGATCACGGTGGCTGGAAATGCGTTTTGGATCATCCCATTTCACATAGTGGGCTGAAATGGTTCCGATCACTCCATCCACAGTGCCATTTTCAGAACGGATCTTAATTGGCAATGATAAAAGGATCCGGTCATCGAATCCGCCTAGTTTTTCAAATCGGATTAACCCATTGTCTTCAATCTTTTTTACAATAAATCCAATTTCATCGGTGTGAGTTGCAATGACTAAAGAAGGGAAATCCGCGCTGTTCCCTTTCTTTTTCACAATCAGGTTTCCTACCGGATCGACGTGGTATTCATCTACATAATCCTTCACTTCATTTAAGATAAATCTTTGAACATCCTGTTCAAAACCGCTGGGACCCACAATATCACATAGGCCTTTCAATAATTCATACACAGTGAAACCCTCCCTTTAATTTGAAAAGAAATCCCCCGCGTTTGCAGGGGCTTCTTGCTGTTAATTCGTCAGGTAAACCTTCGTAAAATCATCATCCTCCATTGGGTGTGCAGTGAATCCCTGGACATAGCCTGCCATTGCGATTGGCGGTGTTGTATGTGCAAGAGTCACCCATGGGGCATCCTTGTGGAAAATTTCCTGAGCCTGCTCGTAAAGCTTTGCACGTTCGTCCTGATCAAATGTTACACGGGCATCCTGCAAAAGCTTCGTGAATTCTTCGTTTTCATAGAACGCACGGTTGCTGGCAGGTTTAGCAGTATTCGTTGCACTCAGGTTCGGGAAAAGGAAGTTATCCGGATCGGCCATAACGCCTGTCCAGCCGTATAATCCCATTGGGTGTTCCCCGTTTCCTGACTTTTGAAGGTACGTTGCCCATTCATAGGTAACGATTTCCGCTTCAATTCCGATTTTCTTCAGGTCTGCCTGAATAGCTTCCGCCACCTTCATTGGCTGCGGCATATATGGTCTTGGATTGCTCATTGCCCAAAGCTGGGTTTTAAATCCATCTGGATATCCTGCTTCTGCCAATAGTTTTTTCGCTTCTTCCACATTGAATTTGTAGTCTTCAATGCTGTCATTATAACCCCACAGCACAGATGGGAATGGATTTTTTGCTACCTCTGCATAACCATTATAGAAAGCATCCACAATGGCTTGTTTATCAATTGCCATATTGACCGCCTGACGTACTTTTACATCATCGAAAGGTGCCATTTGCGTATTGAGAACCATATAGCCAATGTTAAAGCTTGGGCGCTTTACAAGACTAAGCTGTGAATCGGCTTCTATAGTTGTTGCATCATCGGGGTTTAAGCCATCGATGATATCCACTTCACCAGCTTGAAGTGCAGTCAGGCGTGAAGAATTTTCAGGAATAACCCTGAAGATCAGCTCATCAAGATATGGCCCTTCACCTGCATAATTTTCATTTTTCTTCAGTACTATTTTGTCATTGTGCTTCCAGCTATCAAATACGAAAGGACCTGTTCCTACTGGATTTTCAGAAAACTTGTCACCGTGCTTTTCAATCGCGGCCGGACTGGCAATTCCAAACATAGGAATAGCTAAGTAGCTGATAAACGGAGCTGTCTTTTCAGTTAATTTAAACTCAACTGTGGATTCATCCACTGCTTTTACATACTCGATTTTATGGTTTGGATCGCCTTTAAAGCCCCCATATAAGAACGGATAGTATGGAAAATCCCCTTTATGGTAGGGGTTTTCGGGATCCATCCACCGGTCGAAGTTAAACACGACGGCATCTGCATTAAAATCTGTTCCATCCTGGAACTTAATGCCCTTTTTAAGGGTAATGGTCCAGGTCATTCCATCATCAGAGACTTTGTAAGACTCCGCCAATCCTGGCTGGACTTCAAGATTTTCGTCATATACAAACAAGGTTTCAAAGATATTGCTTGTTACACGGATGGACTCTCCATCTGTTACATTGATTGGGTCCAGCCCAATAGCGTCAGCACCCCGGGCATAAATTAATGAACCTCCCTCTTTTGGTTCACTGCTGTTGCCTGATGCTTCTTCACCGCCTCCGGAACATGCTGAAAGCAGCAATGAAAGAATCAGTAAAATGCTTAATGCTAGTGAAGATTTGCCTTTCATCGTTATTTTCCCCCTTGTGTTTTTTATGTAAGCGGAGCTGAAAATCAGATGCCGCTATTTCCAAAGTAAAAATGACTGACTAAATTTTATATATTTTGATTTTTCATATTTTTTAATAAAAATTAGTATATCTTAGATTAACGAAATATTCTACTATATTTTTAGAGTCGAAATATATAGTATCGGGATTTATCCTTTGTTAATCCATTTGTAAACGTTTACATTCAATTCCTGTGTTTTATAATAATTTTTTTTACATTTAATAGTAAAAGAAAACTATTAATATAAAAATATATTCATTTCCCTCACAACATAAAAAGACTGACCCAGTCAGCCTGAGCCAGTCTTCTAGCTATCATTTATGAAAGTTTACTTTCTCTTTTATCTCCCCAAACATCACAGATGTCTCGCTTGGTTTCGTTTCAGCAATTACTTTTCCATTTCTTATGGAATACTTGACAGCCGCCTGACGCCTGATCGCTTCATACTCATTTTCCGAATCAAGAATGATCAGGTTGGCCGGTTTCCCCTCTTCAATTCCATATTTATCTTCAATATTTAATGTTTTGGCACTGTTATTTGTAATCAGGTCAAAGGAGTTAACAATTTGCTCATAGCCCATCAGCTGTGACACATGGATCCCCATGTGGAGCACCTGCAGCATATTGCCGGTGCCAAGCGGATACCATGGATCAAAGATATCGTCATGGCCGAAGCTTACATTTAGCCCTGCTTCAAGCAGTTCTTTTACTCTTGTAATCCCTCTGCGCTTCGGATACGTATCAAAGCGGCCCTGTAGATGGATGTTTACGAGCGGGTTGGCGACAAAATTAATATTTGATAGCTTTAACAGTCTGAACAGCTTGTAGGTATAAGCATCATTATACGAGCCCATTGCCGTTGTATGGCTGGCTGTTACCCGGCTGCCCAATCCGCGTTCATAGGCTTCCGCAGCCACTACTTCCACAAAACGCGACTGCTCATCATCGATTTCATCGCAATGGATGTCGACAAGGCGGTCATATTTTTCAGCAAGGTCAAAGGCAGTTTTCATAGAAGCAACGCCGTATTCTCTTGTGAATTCGAAATGAGGAATGCCTCCTACCACATCTGCGCCCATTTTCAGTGCTTCCTCCATGAGCTCCGCACCGCTTGGATAAGAATTGATCCCCTCCTGCGGGAAGGCTACAAGCTGGAGGTCCACATAGTCAGACATTTCTTCTTTAACTTCTAAAAGGGCTTTTAAAGCAGTCAGAGTGGGATCTGTTACATCCACATGAGTGCGGACATGCTGAATCCCCTGGGCGATCTGCCATTTCAATGCTGTTTTTGCCCTTGTTTTTACATCTTCATGTGTGAGGGTTTCTTTTCTTTGTGCCCATCTTTGAATGCCTTCAAATAACGTTCCGCTCTGGTTCCATTCCGGCTCTCCGGCTGTCAGGGTTGTATCCAGATGAATATGGGGCTCGATGAAGGGTGACGAAGCAAGGGATCCTGCAGCATCAAGGATTTCGTGGCCCGCTTCCGCTTCCCCTTGTGATAAGCTATGAATCTTTCCCTCTTTAATCGTTATATTCCAAAAGCCTTCACGGCCTCTTAGTTTCACATTTTTAATAATCACTTCTTAATTCCCCTTCCCTGACTGTCTTCTTACCTTGTAAAGCAGCAGCCAATTTTGATACTAGGACAAATGTTACGGCTGATCCTAACAGCGAGTTGATTGGCGGGATTCCCGGCACAAAATTTGCAATGGCCACGCCGGCTGCCCATGCTAGGATGGCGATCCAGTTAACAGCCTTAAACTTCATATCTGCAAACTTCTTATACTCTCCGCGATTCACGATAAAGTAATCTGCTAAGATGATAGCCCCGATGGATGGCAGCGTCGATCCCAGAATTGTCAGGAACCCGACAAAGTTGTTGTACAGCCACATGGCCGCAATCGTTCCGATAATCCCGTTGAAGATGACAACCTTTCCTTTTCGGATCTTCAAAATGCTCGCAAACCCTAAGCCTGATGCATATAAAGCGTTATCGTTCGTTGTCCAGATATTTAAACCAAGGACCAGTATCGCCGGGAAAATCAGCTTTTGGATGAACATGACTTCTGAAATATCAGATTGCCCTGTTGCGATTGCACCAATTGCACCGAAGAGGAACATGATAGAGTTTCCGATGAAGAAGGCGATGACTGTTGATACTACTGCTGAACGTTTTGTATTTGAGAATCGCGCGAAGTCCGGAGTCAGCGTACCTGCACTGATAAACGAACCTACGCAAATCGTTAAAGCTGCTGCCAGACTAATGGCCTCTGTTGGCTGATATTGCATAAGCCCCTCCAGGCCGCCTGCTGTTTCTGTCGCTTTAAAAACCGAGAAGCTTCCTAGAATAGTGATTAAAGGGACAGCTACGAAGCTCAGGATTGCCAGTGCCTTCATGCCGAAGAAGGCTGTGCCTGTCATCAGCAGACCTGCTGCTGCAATCAGGAGGTACGCATCAATTCCCGTTACTTTCTGAACCGGCAGCGCAAACATCGCTACCCCAACGCCAAACCACCCAACCTGAGTCGCAGCCAGCAAAAAGGATGATAGGTAAGATCCTTTTTCACCGAAGGCATAGCGGGTAAGCAGGTGCGTTGATAAGCCTGTCTTTGCGGCAATATAAGCAAGGGCTCCTGTATATGCACCTAAAATCAAGTTGCCTGCCAGAACGATTCCTATAAATTGAATGAACGTTAATCCTGTTCCAAGCGTTCCGCCTGACCACATGCTGGCTGAGAAGAAGGTCAGACCGAGCATCACCACAAGCATTTTCCAAAAACCGTTGCGATGCCCCTGGGGTACCGCCTCTAACGAAAAATCCAAATCTATTTTTTTCATACCAATTCCTCCATTCATTTTTTTGGACTGGTACCGAAGGATTTTCGATAGTAGTGGATGGAAAAAGAAAAAGGCTTCTCGCCGTTTTCCGACAAGAAGCCTTTTTCCTGCATGAAGAACCCATGGGCAGGCTGCACCTCACCCATTGGCATCATACTTCCGCTGTCCTTGTCAGCCTCACGGGACTGATTTAAAGGTACCAGTATTTAATTGTCTATTATTATTTCAGAAATATAGACAGGTGTCAATTATAAATAAATGGATAATTAACAAAGGGGGTGACACTGTTATCATTATTTTTATTACTTTTCTATAAATTGATACATGTACTCCATCGCATCAGGCAAGGTTTCTTTCCATACCTTCCATTCATGGTCGCCATCTACCACTCTAAACTCAACCAGCTCAGGCTGGTGCTCTCTTAGATTCTGGTAAAGAACAGCAGCATGGTAAGCGATATCAAATGTATCATGGTCTCCGGAGTTGATGTATAAAGGAACCTTTATACCCTTTTGCTTGTAGGCATCGATATATTGTGTATAGTTCAATTCAGCCCATTTCTCAGAGTCAAACTGACCATCCTTTTGGAAGGTGGGGTGCGTTCTTCCTGATGAATGGCTTGGAGGCTCAGGTACATAAACCGCAGGGCTTAAAGCTGCTCCTGCAGCAAACCTTTCAGGATATTTTAAAACAAAGTTAACCGTTCCATAACCTCCGGCTGATAGACCCGCAACCAACCGGCCTTCTTTTTCCTCAATCGTTCTCCAGGTTTCATCAATATGAGGGATCAAGTCATTCATGAATGCAGTTTCTGCAGCTTCATTGTTGCCATCAACCCACCAGCTTTTGCTGCCCGGCATGACAATAATCGATGGAGGTATGACTCCTTTCGAAATCAATTTATCAGCTGTTTTCTTTACATTCCCGTTTTGTACCCAATCATATTCGTTTCCCCCAGATCCATGGAGAAGATACAGAACAGGATATTCTTCACCTGAATTTTTATATTCAACTGGCAAATAGATATTGTAATTATAATCCCGCCCCAAGGTTTCTGAACTAAAGCTTTGATGGATAATCTGGCTGTTGCTCGATTTTGGCGTTGTAATATTATCGGCAAAAGAAAGACTGGGAATAAACATGGCTAACAATAAAACAAAAATATACAAAGTTTTTCGATTGAGCATGCCTATGCCTCCTAAAGTTTTTTCTTACAAAAGTTATTACAGCCTTAAAATAATCCTAAACCCATCAATTCCTATAAACAAAGTGAATTTTATCCGCGTAATATTCCCCCTTTTCGTTGTTAATCACATTATTCTGAATTTATAGAAAATATGTACATTTGGCTTTATTCTACCTTATTAACTATTCACCCTTTATCAAAAGGAAAAATAAGTAAAAAGAAGCAATCCTTTTCACTGCGAATATGAAAATAGTAATAGATCTCCAGCCGATCGAGCTATAAGAGGGTTACAGAGGTAAGTAAGAAGTTGATCATTACAACAACATTAAAAAAAAACAGAGCTGCCGGATAAATTACGGCAGCTCTCTAAATTTACAATTTATTCAAATCGCTGTGGGACGCATTATTATGAAATAAGAAAATTTTCGGGTTATACTTGAAGCTATTCTTTGATCCACAACCAGGCTTCCTCCAGCTGATGGCCTTCAAAATATTCGACCTTGATCCCAGGCAGGTAGTTCGTGAGCTTTGATACAGTGCCTATCCAGTCTTTATCACTGACCACAGCAAATTTATTAAACTGTTTCCACCTTTTTATATCAAATTCCATTCCTTCCGTGGCACCTTGGAAAGTGGTCCCGTCTACATCAGTCATAATGGCCAGAATATTGAACTTCTGGTCATCTTTAAAATTTTCTCTCACGTATTGATCCAGTTTTTCAGCATCTTCCTTGGTTGCATTGCCATTAAAGGCGAGGGCGATGGTAGAAGGAGAACGGGATTCTATGAATTGCAGCATAATGATTACCTCCAGTTTGTTTTATTGAGGTAATTTCCCGGTTCATAGGAATGCAAAACTATCGGTGAGGAGCTTTTTGTTGGAAATAGGGTACTATTTGCAGGTTTTTGCTCTTTATTTGCAAGACTGTTATTCTATTTGCAGAATTGAATACTTTATTTGCAAGATTTGCCTTCTATTTGCAGATTGGAAAACTCAATTTGTAGCGTTCACAATTCGGTTCTTTTCAAACAAAAAAAGAACCAGCCCCGCCGGTTCTACAAATTATTTCTTGCTGTAAAACCGATCTCTCACCCTTTTTAAGCGAGCATGATAGTTCAGGATATCAAGTCTTGCTTTCTCAGCTTCAGGTGCAATCGGCCTCAGCTTCTCAATTTCCCAATACTCTATAATGACATCCAGGACCTGATCAAAATATTCAAGCGGGCCATAATTGGCCTCTTTTGCGATGATAGCCATCCGATCCTCAAAGTCCGGCATGACTGCACCTGGCATTTTAAAGTTCATGATGACGTTCCCCAGATAGTAGCAATAATTAGGTTCCAATTGCAGGTGATATTTAATAACGTCCCTGTAAAAAGCATAATGAAGGGTCTCATCTTTAGCCAATCGCCTCAGCAAGCTGGATAATTCCTTATCATGAGGCCCTGCCACCTTCGCCACATTATAGTAAAACACCATGGTGGCCAGCTCCTGCATGGAGGTATAAACCATCGTTTCAAATGGCGTATGGAAATCAGGATTCCAGCCATTTTCCACTGTTTGCTTATGAAGCTGGTGAAGCCTGCCCGGATGGACATTGCGCGTGATTAATAGATAGGTTTCAAGCAGATTGGAGTGCTGATCCTCTTCCGCTGTCCATGTATGCACAAATTCCTTTATGACACTCAATGAACCTTTAAATGTCTGGTCCAAATAAGAGGTGAACCATGGGAGATTCACTTCTGTTAATAGAGCTGTCTCCACAGCCGTAATGACGGACTCCGGAAGTGTCACCTGACTCTCATCCCAGGGAACGCGTCGGAAATCCTGCGCTTTATCCCATGGGAGAAATTCGTGATAGCCCCAGTCTATTTTTTCAGCACGTTTTTTATGCTCGTCATACAATTCCCTTACCTTAGGCTCCAGACGAAAATCGAGATGATTTGTTAACAAGTACAGACCTCCATTACAAATGATAGTATTTATGACTAAATTGTATGACCTGTTACTAAATTTACTATATCACATTCTTTCTTTAACTAACTAATATAAATAATGAATTTTCAGCAAATTAGTACTTTAAATACTATTTGTTTCTATTTTTATACATATTTACCGGTATTTCGACATCAGCTCTCAACTGTTGACTGCATTCGCATCGACATAGGTCGACAGTCATCGGTTTTTACGAATATATTGTATAAGAATGTAAAAATATAATCCTTTTGGACGATAATTATGGTAAAATTATTTAAAATATGTCGACAGGAGTGGATCGGAAAAGTGAAAAAACAGATTGTCACAATAGCAGCCGCGGCTATGCTTTCTTCTGGTTTTGCAGCTAAGGCTTCGGCTGATACCCATGTGGTGAAGAAGGGAGATACTTTATACCAGTTAGCCATAAAATACAAAACCACTGTGACAGAGCTTAAATCTATTAACAAATTAAGTTCAGATTCCATTTATATTAATCAATCACTCCAAGTGCCTGGCACAGCAAATAGTGCTCCATCTGTTAAACCGCCAGCCCCGGCTCCAGCTAATCCCAGTGCAGTCAATACATATACTGTCAAATCAGGCGATTCTTTGTCTAAAATTGCCCTGAATCATAAGATCAGTTTAAGAGATTTAATGAGCTGGAATCAGCTTACTCACCATATTATTCACCCTGGACAGGTCTTGAGGGTTTCAAAAACAGCTTCAGGCAATAATGATAAGGAGCATTCTGCGGACCCTGCACCTCCGCCAGCCTCAGCTCCTTCTGGGAGTTCTGGCAATTATACCGTCGTTAAAGGTGATACGCTGAGTCTAATCGCCAGCAGGAATAATATAACTGTCCAGCAGATTAAAGAATGGAACAAACTCAGTTCTGACCTGATTTTTATAGGGCAAAAGCTCACATTAATCAAGGCAGGCCAGAAGCCGTCAACAGAAAAACCTGCAGAAGAAGTAAATGAAGGAAATAGTTCTGCGTCTACTGTTCTGGCTGAAGCTCAAAAATATATCGGCGTCCCGTACAAGTGGGCAGGCACTGCACCTGATGGGTTTGACTGCAGCGGATTTATCTATTATGTACTAAATAAAACCGGATCCGCCCTGGGAAGGTATTCAACCGACGGCTACTACAGCCGCTCGTATTATATTAATCAGCCTCAGCCCGGTGATTTAGTATTTTTTGAGAATACATACAGACCTGGCATTTCACATATGGGCTTTTATATAGGGAACAATCAGTTTATTCATGCCAGTTCCAATGGGGTTGAAGTTACAAGTCTGGAGAATTCTTATTATAAGAAACATTTTGATGGATTTAAGAGATTTTATTAGGCACCTTAAGCAGGTGTCTTTTTTTCATTTAAAAAAACCGCCGATGGAAAAAAACGGCGGTTTCCTATTAAAGTTTAAGTCTTCCAACATCATTTACTTTTTTAAAAACAGTTTGCAACCACATTTGTAAGGTTAAAAAAGTCCAGTAAGGCAGATTTTGTACTAGCTGCTAAACCATCAGAAGCACTATTTAAGGCCTTTCTAATAGAATCACTTCTTGAAAATCCATTGTAGCGATACTTATCATAATAGCTCTTAATTTTAGAAACAGCCTTTGTGACTCCTCCAAGAGCCTTAATTGCATCCTTCACTTTTAATATTTTCGAGAATGGCAGTCCGTTGCTGACCAGTGCAATACCTACAGCGGCAACACAGCCAGAAACACTTAATGCCTGAATTGTACCTTCTTCAGGTGGAGCTGTCTCACTAAAAAAAAGATTTTCCTCAGAATCCACCGTGACGTATAAGCCAGTCTTATTTTCTAACCATTGTGCTGTTTTTTGTGGACCTTGCTTAACTATTCCATTAGGAATCTTTTCTATTGCACCCAGGATTAATTCAGTTTGTTCAAACATTTCATTATCAATAGCTACCTCTTCTTCTGTAATGGCAGGTTCCTCGGCTAAAGCTAGTCCTGTAGTTAAAGAACTAAACAAAAATACTAAAAAACCCATTTATGTAAATTAAATGAAGTTTTAAAAAGGGGGGTGAAATAATTGTTGAAAGAGAGACTTCCATTAATTGGCGCTTTGTGTTTATTAATCTTAACAATTACAAATTTTACTGCGCCAAATGAATCTATCACTGGTATTGTAGGTATTGTTTTGTTTATTTTTGTACTGATTTTGTATTTTATTTCAAGAAAAAAATAATGTAGAAAAGCTTCTTTTAGACAAAAAAACCCGATCTAATGTTAGATCGGGTAAATTTATTACTAGTTCTGTACGATAAGCTTCTGAATATTTTCTATACCTCTAAGTTCTACCAATTCACTTTGCTCAACAACTAATTCCTTCACTTCTGCACCGCTAAAGTCTACGATGATCGGCTCTTTCTTTGGTGTTACACGGACACTCACGTTCTTAAGTCCTTTGCCCTGCAATACAGCAGAGTTTTTGAGCCAGATGCCGTTTTTGATTTCTGCGGATTCTTCTACATTAATAAAAGAAACCTTGTTCACTACTAGCTTCTTCTTTTTATCATCAGTAAGATTATATTTCTTTTCAAAATCCAGCTCTGTTACTGGCGGCAGACTGTCAACATCTACAATTCTGCCCTCCACTGCTGGTGTGATAGTACCCAGGCTGGATAGGTGTTCCGCAAAGTTTTCCCAGTCGGAAAGTCCAAGATCTGTTACCCGTCCCTCCTGGTATGCTTTTGCGAAAACTGTATAACCATCTCCGCCTTTGGCTGTGAAAGCATTGGTAGCGATTGTGTATGTTTGATTATCCTGGATTTCTGTGTATGTGCCCTGATCATTTTTATAAGCGATCGAAACGATTCGCTCATCGGCAGGCTTTGTGGAGTCAAATTCTACTTTTGCACCGGACACATGCAGGAAGCCGCCGTTTTCTGCCGGATACTGACCCATACTGATTTCAAAAGCCTCTTTTAGTTCAGCTCCCGTCAGCTCCATAGTTGCTAATGTGTTGCCAAATGGGAGAACAGTTATCACTTCTCCAACAGTGATTGGTCCTGCGTCAATCCCTGCACGAATACCGCCTCCATTTTGAAGAGCCATGATGACATTGCTGTTATACTGCTTGGCTTTTGCAAGCATGCCGTCTGTAATTAGGTTGCCTAGCGCTGTTTCATTTTTCCGTACACTTGGTCCTGTGCTATCTCCGCTTGTCCGCGGATTCTCGAGTGCAGTCACCGTTTCTGCGCCAATTTCAGTGTTCTTTAATTCCTGTATTTGTGAGGAGTATTTTTCAAGAAGCACTGCAGCTTCAGGATCCTCTGCTTTATCCGATATTTTAACAAGCTTACCAGCTTGCCCAATTACTGTTCCTGCCTCATCAAATTGTACATCCAGTGTTCCGAGATAATTATTGTACTGGCCGGCTTGAACAATGACAGTAGGGTCCTTTGCTGCTCCTGTTTCATCAGCTGCCACAACCACTGGCTCATTTAATTGCGTATGGCTGTGTCCTCCCACAATCACATCAATCCCATCTACCTGAGCAGCCAAAGTTAAATCATTATCCACATTCGGATTATCATCATAACCAATATGAGTTACAGCCACAATTTTATTGATTCCCATACCCTCGAAAGCTTTTACTGCTTTTTCTGCTTCTTCGATATAGTCCTCGAATGTAACATCACCAGGACTGGAAATACTCGCCGTCTCAGCTGTAGTCAAACCAAAAAATCCTACTTTTTCTCCATTAACTTCTTTGATGATGCCATTATATATTTTTCCATTAGCAGGTTCGCTTGATATCACATCACTGAATAATCCCTGCAGGTTTGCATCCTTAGAAAAATCTACGTTCGAACTGACAAATGGGAATTGTGCACCTTTTACAAAGTCAGCCAGTGCTTTATGCCCTTCTGCACTTGAACCCAAGTCGAACTCATGATTTCCGAAAGTCATAATATCATAGCCCATCAGATTCATGAATTCCAGGTCAGCTTGTCCAAGGAATTTATTAAAATATAATGTTCCGGAAAAAACATCTCCTGCATCAACAAGCAAGGCGTCCGGATTTGCTTCTCTTACTTCCTTTACAGCTGTCACTTTTTTAGCGGCGCTGTCCATATTGGCATGTGAGTCATTGGTATGCATTAAGGAAAGTGTAAAATCTGCAGCTGATGATTCATTTGCTGAAACCAGGCCTGCCGGAACGGCTGTAGAGATGGTTAATGCTGATGATAAGGTTAAAACTGATAATACTTTAATAGGCAATTTCATGAATACTGCTCCTTTCAGAAGTTGATTTGTTTTATAAAGTGAGAGATTGAAAGCCGGAGTATTAAACTCCGGCTTCAACTGCTATGCTGCTTCCTCTTCCTCATACGGAGAATCTATTTCTTCCCCCTCCGAATCTTTGAAAATAATATGAGACGTATCCGCTTTTTTCCCAAGTGTCCATTTTTGGACATTTTCGGCACCGCGGATTTCCACAACTTTGCTGCTTTCGACCATGACTTCCTTTATATCTGATCCTGTTAAATCGACAATTGCTCCTTTGTTGGCAGAGCTGATAACCACTTTTGTATTTCTCAGGCCTTCGCCTTTAACCGCGGCGGATTTCTTCAGCCACAATCCTTGCGAGAGGCTGGATGTTCCATCCATAATCACCAAGGCATTATGTGGTCCAACAACGAATTTCTTCGCGTGGTAGTTTACTAGATTAAAAACATGATCATATTTAGGCTCTTCCGGTTTAACTGCCGGCTTTAAGCTTGTCTGAATCATGACAGGGTCATGGTCACTTGCACGGCCGTGTTCTTCCATGAAGCCAGAGTTAATATGAAGAATATCAACCTCTGTTTTCTTGGCAAGGTTGTTGGATACTAAAATATGATCCAGCACCTGTGCATTTCCCTGGTAGTTGTACGTATAGCGTTCTTCTGCCCGAACCTTTTCAATCATGTTGGTTAATTCATCGCCCTTTAATGCCTTTAAAGGATTGGAGAATTCAAAATCATTAAAGTCGCCAAGCAGGACGATATTGGCATTAGGGTCTTCTGCTTTTACATCCCTTACGAAACCGTTAACCACGTTAGCGATTTTCATGCGCTGAATTTCACTGTTTAAGACGGGAGGCTGCACTTTGCCGAATAACGGAAGATCCCCGCCTTTCGAGTTAAAATGGTTAGCTACGACAATAACGCTTTCGCCCTTGAATTCGAACTGGGCCGCCAATGCTTTGCGGCTATCTTCAAATGCTTCATTGGCGGGATCAATGCGTCCTGGGTTTAGCGTTAATTTGCCGTCTTCAAAATCAACCGCATCCGTTGCTGACCCTTTTTCGCCTTCCGATAATGTTACCCTTTCAGCGTTATAAAGGAAGCCGACACGGATGTTTCCTCCCGGCTGGCCGCCATCCTGTTTATCTTCTGGAGCGATATCTGTGTATGTGTAAGCTGGACCGCCCAGTTCTTTTATTTTTTCAATTAATAATGCTGCACTTAGATCGGCTTCTGTTGTGCCGCTATCTGTTGGTCCGTCATTATCCTGAACCTCTGTCAGACCAATGATATCCGGGTGCTTCATATTTTTAACGATTGCTTCTGCTAATCTCGTAACCTTTTCCGCATCCGTTTTTGTTGAGAAGTTTTCAACATTATAAGACGCGATGGTTAATTGATCTTCTTCAGGGATAAGACTTGTTTCTTCTCTTGCCGCAGGGCCTTCCTCAAATTCCGGCAATGAATCTGCATCACTTAATACTTTATAGTTGCTGAATCCGTAGCTGACGACACCCTGGACGCTGCCTTTAAAGCTGTCGCCCATTTTGGCAACAAAATCTTCATCGTTAATATCCAATGTGATTCTCTCAGGATTATAATCATTTTCTGAAATGCGCAGTCCGCCTGCCGCCGTGTTTGTTTCAACATCTCCTGGAACAACCACAAGCTCACCGTATTTTTGAGGCGCAACTACTTTAGGGTTGTCCACCTGAACAAGCATGCCTTCCAGGCTTTCATAAAAATCGATTCCATCCTGCTCCGGATCAAACTCACCAAAGCTGTCATTATCGATCACTTCAGTTGGCAGGTTTTCTTTACTGAGAATGACTGGAGCCGGAAGCTCCTGGCCTGACGCTATTTTATTAATTGCTGAAGCATTAATTTCGGTTACAGGCAAATCTGTCTCCAGTTTTTCAGCATAGCCGTCAAGTACCCATTCTTTAATCTGTCCTGTTACTGTAACCACATCGCCCGCTTGTGCTCCGTGATTTTTCTTGTAAACGAGAATTCCTTCAGAAGTATTAGGATCCTGGTCAGGCTGCAGGTCCTGCATATAGAAATTGTTTGCATCTGCCACTTTTGTGACGATGCCTTCCACATCCGCAGCATATTGGTTGGCATATTCTGAATAATGCCCTGCACCTTGAATATCATGAATGCGAAGTCCGCCTAATGCAGGCGTATAAGTAAATTCAGCTACTCTGCTGTCTGTTAAGCCTTCTTTAACAGCAAAGGCTTTAATGGTTGTTCTTTCATTAATGACAATCGGATCAGTATATGTATCACTTTGAGAAGTTGGCTCTGATCCATCCACCGTGTAATGAATGACTGCTCCTTCCGTTTCTGTCGATAAAACAATACCTGTTCCCTGCTTAACTGGACCTGCTTCAGGGGAAGCTGTTACAGCTGAAACTTTTGTTGGGTCTGTTTCTTCCACCCAAGAATAAGCCGATGAGTTCTTTAATCCTGGAACACTAAAGTAGGCTTCCAGTGAACCGGTAATTTGAACTTTCTTTCCAAGATTATCAGGGTTGTCCACCAGGTTTAATCCTGATCTCACATACCCGCTCGGAAGCTGAACCGGCAGTATTTTACCGGGATCTCTTTCATCGGGTGAGTCTGCCATGGCAATATTGGTTGCCATTGTAAACGGACCGCTATGGCTATAGCTTGAAGTACTCTTTGTAACTCCTACAATATAACCTTCGACTGTGGCAACTCCGTTATTATTCGCAATAGCTTCTGCCACAGACTTCACTTCTTCTGCACTTGCCGTGGCAAAAGGACTAAAAAGACTAAGAATCAAAGCAAAGACACTAATAAAACTAAGCAACTTTTTCCGCTGCTTTCCAATCATGTAATCCACTCCTATTTCCTTATTTTAAACGTTTACATGACACTACCATTCTAGTAAATCACTCTTCTTTTTGGTATACAATCTGATATTTGTAAAAATTGAGTAAATAAGTAAAAATGAGAAAATACTCCTGTTTCATAAATAAGCCTAAAAACCCAGATACGCACTGGAGATATTTTTTCCCAAACAAAAAGAGAATCCCCGACAGGAATTCTCTTCATTTCTATTATTTATAAACTTTAATAGTTACCGTTTTGCTGCCCCATTGCAGGGCTTTCTGTTTGTTTGGAATGAAGACGTCAATCTTATTGCCTCTTACTGCAGAGCCTTTGTCCCCTGCAATTGCCTCTCCATATCCAGGTACATAAACTTTTGATCCCAGTGGAATAACCTTCGGATCCACCGAAATCACCTTGGCGTTCGGGTTCTTTTTCAGGTTGATTCCTGTATAAGTAATGCCGCTGCACCCTTTGCAGCTGGCAGTGTAGGCAGTCGCTTTCACTTTAATTTCTTTATAGGCTTTCGTTGATGCAGCCTTTACAGCTGTCTTTTTAGGTGCTGCAGCTTTTGCTGAAGCTCCAGAAACCTTTAGAACCTGCTTTGGTTTGATATTATCTGAAGTCAGTTTATTCCATGATTTAATTTGCTGTACAGTAACTTTATGTTTTTTAGAGATGGCCCAAAGCGTATCTCCTTGTTTAACAGTATACGTATTTCCAGCGGCTGAAGTGACATTGGAAAATCCAAACGATAGAAAAACAGCTGTTACCAGATAAATTACTAGTTTTTTCATGATATCTCCTTTATGTCCCTTGATAGGAACATATTAACACCATAAGATAACAGAGAGATTTCAGTAAAACTCTTTTTTTGTTACAAATTAAAACGCTTTTAATATTTTTGTAATATAAATTACCAGATTTTCTTCTAATTATTAGAAGAACTAAATAAGGCACCTTCCCCGCTTGATCAGGAAAGGTGCCTCAATTTAGTAGGCAAAATTGTGACTGCCGATTTGTTTAATGACTGTTCTAGTAAATATCCATTGATCTGTAGCTGTATAAGGATTGTAATAATAGATTGCACCGCCCGTTGGATCCCATCCATCAAAAGCATCTCTTACTGCCTGATAAGCTTCAGCATCGGGCTGCAGCCAGTACTGACCGTCATTCACAGCTGTAATGGCATTCTTTTGAAAAATAACATTGGAGAGAGTATCCGGGAATTCATTGGACTCCATACGATTAAGAACGACAGCCGCAACTGCCACTTGGCCTTCATAGCTTTCCCCGCGCGCTTCCCCATAAACCACATGAGCCAGCATGTCCACATTTCTAAGCATTTCTGCTGTGTTAACTCCTACAATGCCATCAGCTGCTAAACCGAAATCATATTGAAAGTTTCTTACTGCATTCTCTGTTACCGTTCCATAATATCCTGTATTGTCTGTATTAAAATAACCAAGCTTTTGCAATGCTGATTGAATATATGTAACTTCCGGGCCTGCTGAGCCATTCTTTAGAACAGCAGCATCTGCCTTGGGCTGGCTGAAGCTCAGCACAAATACCATTGCGGCTGCTGCCGCGATCCACTTTATGTAATTCATTTGAACACTCCTCTTTATGTAGATATGTCGAAAGCTGGGCTGCCCTCCTTTTGATAAGGTAATAAGTTCACCTTTGCTTGTTTCCCTAGATGGTCCGTGAGAAAACTCAGTCAAATGGTTTATTTTTTCAAACGGGACAAAGGGGACATTTTTGGTGTCACTTCTAGAAATTCTCTTTCAAATATCATTCAATTTTAGTAACTAAATAAAAAACCGCTCTCTATAGAGAACGGCTTCCATCTTATAATCTAAACTTCTCCACCGACTGTTCCAGCTGTTTAGAAAGCATACTCAGCTGAACGGTCAGCTCTGAAATCTTTTCTACCGCATCCTCCTGCTGGTCTGTTGAGGCTGCGACTTCGCGGGAAATTTGTGCTGTGTCTTTAGACAGACCCGCAAATTCATCAATGGATGCAGAAATCTCTTCTGATCCGGCAGAGAGCTCTTCTGTTACAGCAGAAACCTCCTGAATTTCCCCAGTAACACCTTCAACAGCATGCAGAATCTGATTGAATTTCTCTCCGGCACTATTGACCAGAACGGTGCCTTCTTCCACTTTACCTGAGCTCGCATGCATATTTCCGACTGCCTGTTCAATGGACGATCTAAAGTGATTTAGCTTTTCGGCAATTTGTGCAGCAGATGCTTTTGAGCCTTCTGCCAGCTTTTTAACCTCCTGGGATACAACCGCGAAACCTTTGCCATGTTCGCCTGCTCTGGCTGCTTCAATGGCTGCATTTAATGCAAGCAGATTGGTTTGCTCTGCTATGCCTGAAATCAGGTTCACAATATCCTCAATTTCAATAGCCTGCGTACCCAGCTCTTCTATAAATAAGGAAGAATCATTTACAGTCTTTTTAATCTCATTTATCTGCCGGATGATGGATTGAATTTCATCAAATCCTTCTTTTACCTGCTGTGTAACTGTATTGGATTGTTCGCTCACATCTGTCGAAGCTTCCGCAATACGCTGTATGCCTATGGCCATTTCTTCTATTGCTTTTGCAGATTCCTCACTTCTGATCAGCTGTGTATCAGTAGCCCCTGCCACTTCCTGAATCCCTCTGACAATCAGGCTGCTGGCCTGGCTGATTTCTTC
Source organism: Cytobacillus sp. Bac17 (assembly GCF_024519925.1). NCBI lineage: Bacteria > Bacillati > Bacillota > Bacilli > Caryophanales > Bacillaceae > Cytobacillus > Cytobacillus sp. Bac17. Next base: position 108,129 of record NZ_JALJRC010000015.1, read on the forward strand.
CATCTTGTTTTCTATCTTACCCGAGGAGACCAAGAGGGCTTCTGAAGATGCTTTTATATCTTCAACCATTTCTTTTGTGTGATGTGTCATTTTTTTGAATGACTCTGTAACAAAGCTAATTTCGTCCTTCCCTTTTACATTAATGGAATTAGCCTTCTCTTCTGCTCCGCGAAGATCTCCATTAGCCATCAATTGAGCTGCTGAACTGATATTTTGCAGCGGGTGCAGTCTTTTTTTGACAAACCAGGCCAGAACGGCAACAACTGCAAGGATTAACAGTATATTTATCACCAGGTTCATTGGGAGCTCTTTTTGCAGTACTTGATCTGCAATGCCATTTACATCATCGGCATTGATGTCGACACCTAATATCCCGATTACTTTTCCATCGTTTTTAATTGGCACAAAGGCAGAAAGATAATCTCCATATTCCGGATCGTGAACGATCGGTGAGCTTGATGTTTTTCCATCAAGTACAGAAGAAATATCTTCAAATTTTGCAGCCGTCGTCAGTGTCTTAATATCTGCTGCCATTTCCGATCCTTTCGGCATCCCATCAACCATGATAAGGACTTCTTCCTTTTCGGGATCAGCCATCAATGTATAAACGTATAATGCACCTGTCTTATCACGAAAATCATTCAGCTGTTCCCGAAGTTCCCAATAGGTTTCTGTCTGATCGGGTTTCTTCAAAAATTCTTCATATTTTTCTGTTTCCATTTTTGAAGCTATATTATCTGCAATATTTAAACTAAAATTTTCAATAGAGGACTCTACTGAATTTTTCGTGCTTAAATAAAGCATGGTAATATTACCGAGTAAAACAACTGCCATTCCAAGTGCCATAACCATTGCAATTCTAGTGCTGAGCTTTTTCATATATTTCACTCCATTAGTAAATATTTCATAAATGGATTATAACTTTTAACCCAGTAAAATAGCACTAGTAAAATCAGGAAATACACAAAAAATACTGAAACCATTTTGGCTCCAGCATTTCTCTCAATCCATAATCATTTCCAAAAAACTATCGCCTTCCTCAGTCGCAGGCAATCTAAAAAACTCGCTAAATGTCGCCCCAACGTCAGCCATCGAATTACGCTTCCCTATGTTCACCGATTTTACCCGCTTCCCGGCAGCGAGTATTGGAACGTATTCCCTTGTATGGTTGGAATGTCCAATGGTCGGGTCGTTGCCATGGTCGGCCATAATAATTATTAGATCCTCCTCTGCCATCTTGGGCAGGAATTCTGCGAGCCACTGGTCGGTTGTATTCAGCAGTCTGGCATACCATTCAGCATCCTCAGCATGTCCGGCCAGGTCTGTCTCCTGTACATTAACCAGAAACGCCGCGTCCTCTTTTTCTTCCAAATAAGACTTCTCTAAAACTCGCAAAACCATTTCGGTATCCACAATCGGATCTGCAGGTCCTTCTCCATGCAAAACATCTGCCGTTTTGCCAATCCGATGTACTTTAAGGCCATGTCTGGCAGCTATCATCGGAAATTGTCCGTCTATGTTTACACCGTAGCCCATGTGATAGACTTCATAGCCTTTGCCGTACACCTTGGCCTTCGGGGCATCCACTCCCCACTGGCCGGAATTTTTTTCATGAACAACTGACAGGATATGTTCGATGGTTGTATAGGGTCCTCCAAAAGCAATCACACGGCTGGTGTCTACGTTCTGGCGGACAATCTTTCCGACTTTCTTTAACTCCTGGAAAGGCATTTTATTAAAATCAGCGGTTAAATTGATGATATTTCCTAATGAAGATTCAAGATTATCCCCAATGACACAGGCACCGTTTACAAGCAGCACCGGCCTGTCTTCCCATGGGTATTCAACCTGGCAGCCTGCTTCTGTTAATGCTTGTGCCAAATCCGGATGAATATCCTTCATCAACCTTTTATTTGAGCGCTTCGGGCAGCTTCCGGCAATTTCCTGATGCCCGAGGTACGTATCTGCCCCGTGATGGGCCAGTGCCGAGCATCCGTAAGCATTGGCAGGGGCTGCCTTGCCATCGACAAGCGTTCCCAGCCCAAGCTGATATAGAGTTGGTATGTTTAAGAAATCAACCGATTCCCGGATATGCTTATAGGTATTGGCCCTGCAGTCACCAGGGCTGTACTCTCCACAATCCTCCATTGCCCCGATGCCAAAGCTGTCAATCACCAGCAGAATTGCTTTTGCCATCCTTACCACTTCCTCTCAAAGTGAACCAATTCCGGCTTTCCGCTCTGAATTCCTTTTACCAGGGCAATATGGGCCCTCGTGACAAACACCTGGGTACGGAAAGAGAAAACAGCTGTATCACCTTCAGAAATCTTACAGCCGTTCGGTTTCTCAATCGCGCCATAGTAATCAATCGCTTCAGGAGCCGGTTCGATTGCTTTTACATACTGCCTTAATATGTCTTTTTCATTGTTTCCGACCAGACACCCGGTTAAATGGGAGCGTCCGTAATAGCCGCCGCCAATGACGTAATAATGCTCCTGATCCTGGTGGGACACTTCCGTTACATATACAATGGCAGGTTTCTCAGGGAGATTCCGGTAAGCATGCAGCGGGGTCGTTCCGGTGAGGGCATGTCCCGGTTCTCCATGTGTTACACCCTGTTCTGCCAGGAACGGTATGGTTTCACAGCTGGTCGCACTTGGACCGTTTACCTGCTTTACAATAATGCCCTTTTTCTCCAGAACCTCTTTTGCTTTTAGGAGGGTTTTAAAGTTAGGAGTCGGCTCCATGCTTCTCCTGTCCTGAGATATCTGAAGGTTCGGGAAGGTCGTGACGCCTGCTATGTTAATCCCTGGAAGCCCGGCCAGTTCGAGAAGCTCTTCATCCAGCCTTTCCAATCGAAAGCCGCCCTGCTGTCCGGGATAAATCATATCGCCTTCTGCATACACCCTGAGAAGTACATCCTGCACCATGCCTGATTGAACAGCTGCATCAGAAAGCTGTCTGGCACGCGCAAGGGAAAATAGGGTAATGACTTCCGGATTCCACGACAGCACTTCCGGCCACTGATTTTTCCCCGGCTGAACCAGGTGGCCGACATTTCCTAGTTTAACGCCGCCTTCTGCCAATGTTTTGGCTTCGTCGAATTCAACAGCAACCGCTCTTTCGATTCCGTGCTCTGCAATAAACTGGCCTATAAACGGAAGCCTTCCAAGCTGCTTGCTCATGAAATAAAGCGTAAAGTCATGATTTTTTGCCGTTTCTGCCAGAGCTTCTACATTCTCTCCGAGTATATCGAGGTCAATCACGTACGTATTCGGGGGTATTTGCCCGCTTTGGTGCAAAGTGACACCTGATTGAATAAGCTTAGGATTTCTGCGCTTTGTTACATCTAAAAACATTGAAGCTTCCCCCTTCCCCCTTTATTTACGGGTATCAACGATGCTGCACTTCTTTTGCAAGAGGTATCACTTTTTCCAGAATGCCGATGATCGTGCCCGCTCCTGATTTCATCGGATTAATGCGCAGTCCATATTCCTTCAGCTCGGGCTGTGCTTCCAAAAAGCTGCCGGAAACTCGGTAAATCATCGGGATAATTTCATATTTTGATTCCGCCCCAACCGGATGAGTGGCCGCCCCATGCTCATCACTGATGCTGATCACTCTTTGGGCAATCGGATCTTCGAGTTCTACAATGACATTTTTGGATTGGGCATTCGTCATGTAGGCGGCGCGAATCCCGTTCACAGTCCCTTCATTCAGACGGCGGCAGAGCTCTTCCACCTGTTCGTTTTGAATAGCCAGCGATACAGGTGCAAATGTCATCATTCTTAAAAGCTCCATGGCTTCGTAGCCCTGAACCTGGCCGCCGCCCGAGTAGTTATAGTGATGCACCCGTTCGATGGCCTCTTTTTTGCCGGCAATGACCGCAATTCCTTCCGGCCCGAGAAGCTTAAATCCGGAAAAGGTTGAGTAATCCGCTCCTAATTCCACGCCAATTCCCTTTGTCTTCAACGCGCAATAATTGTCATCCACGACGATTGGAAGATCCGGGCGTTCTTCCTTCACGGCTTTGATGACTTCGGCTAATTGATAATGGTCTGTCGGCTGCTGGCGTGCATGCTGAATGTAGAAAACTTTAGGATTTTGATTACTTCTGATGGTCATTCTGACCTCCTCAAGATGGTTGTAATCTGCCTGGACGGTTTTAATGCCCAATATCCTTAACGTTTCCTTTGTCGTCGTATAAACAGGTGCAGTATGAATGAACATTTCATCTCCAGGAGACAAAAGCATGCTTAGAATATTGCGGATCGCGCCTGTTCCGGCTCCCCTGACAAGGGCGCAGTCTTCTGCTTCAAAGAAATCCGCCAGAACTCTTTCCACAAGATACGTCTGTTCCGGACGCTTATAAGCTGGAGAAACACCAAGGTCTCCCATTGAAAGAAATTGCCTGCCTTTGAAATAGCGGCTCATTCTGTCTACCAATTTGAATTGTTTTTCCTGTGCTTCCTGTATCGATAGGCTTGGCAAAACTGATTTTGCGTACTTTAATTCAGCTCGGTTATATGTGGACACTATGATCGCTCCCTTATTGAAAAAGCTCTGGATGGATTAACGGTCAGGAATTGATGAAGAATGCTTTCCGGAACTCCTGATTCTTTCAATCTTGGAATAAAGGTCTCCAGCACAAGTCCATATCCCGGTCCTCCGTGCTTTTTCCAATGCGACTTGCGGGTTAAGTCTGCTGAAAGAAGAATTTGCTTTTCAAAGCCGCGGTTTATGAATTCAAGGAGAAAAGCAGCTCTTTCTTCATCAGGGCGGTAATTATTTTTTCCGATCGTATCAAAAGCGATATAGGCTCCCGTTTCCAAAACAGAGAGAACCTCGTCTTTATTCGGGTTAAGGTCCTGATGGCCGATGATGATCTGATCAGCCGGAAGGCCATGCTTTGTCAGCAGCTGCACCTGCTCAAGCCCGAGTGTTCCGAGCGTTGTATGAGTGGTCACCGGAAGGCCGGTTTCGGCTCCGGCCATAGCGGCACCAATTAAGAGCTCACGTTCAATCGGCTTCATTTCATTTTTGCTAGTGCCCACTTCCCCGATGACACCCGGGAGAATGCCCGTTTCGGCAATCCCTTCCTTGGCTTCTTTTATAAAATGCTGTGCAAACTGCTCCGCATTCCAGCCGTCTGCAAAATGGGGGATATAAGGATCTTTATAGAAGCCTGTGCATGTAATAAGGTGAACCCCTGTTGCCTCGCTCAGCCTTTTTAGCACATGAGCATCCCGGCCCATGCCGTCATTCGTCACTTCCACCATTGACCTTCCGCCGAGACGATAGAAGTCCTCCAGTTCCTCACGCATGCCCTGTTCATCATCCAGTATGGTATCCGGATCTTTTTTCACTCGCGAAAGGTCAATGGAGAGATGCTCGTGAGCCGAGCAAATCCCCAATTCTTCCGGAGCAATTTTTCCAAGTACGGTTTGTATCATGGCTGTCCACTCCGTTCTCTTTATTTGGTTCCTTTACTGAGGTATGTTCATGATTCCAAGTGCAACCAGGATATTGGCAATGATTCCGACTGCAATGGCACCCACAGGGCCGACCGCAATGCGGACAATCGGACGTCCTGCCGCTTCATTCAGCAAATAGAATCCGGCGATGAAGAAGAATCCGAACCCCGGCGCAATCGCATTGGCGGCATTTGCTCCGCCGATTAATAGGGCTACTTCCAGAAGCTTGGTCATCGCACTGCGGATATTTTCTCCGGAATTACGGACACCGGGATATTTATCAAGGAATCTCGCAATTGAACTTAATAGCATAACTTCAATGAAAATAATAATGACCCCGCCGATTAAAGCCACCCAAACATTCGGGGAGAAAAATCCGACGACGAAAATGAGCGTAAATCCGACCGGGCTGTATACGCCTGTTGCAATTGCTGTACTGGCTACAAGCGGAATAAAACCGAGTGCACGGGCAGCTGCTGCAATTCCGGCATCTGTTGCTTTGCCTTCCGCTAATAGATTTAGAGAAATCGGATCTCCTGCCATGATCCATAGATTCGTAGCAGCAGCAATAAGACCGCCAATAATCATAAAGAACACGACATTTTTTCTGATTTTCGCCACTTTGTCACTGAATACTGCGGCAAGGTCGATGGAAGAGCCTTCTTCTGCCTTTTCCTTCATGGCAAATACAAGAAGGAAAATCATTCCTGTAATAAGGGCCATTCCTTCCTGGTTCAGTGTTACAGTGGTTCCTGAAATCGTAAGGACTCCGCTTTCATTCAGCCAGACAGCGAGCTGGCGGATCAATGCTGATACGATAAACGTAATAACCCCTTTTTTCACGCTGAACTGCATGGCAACCGCAAGCGCCGGGAATGCCATAAACGTTACGACAACCGGTGTTCCAACCGCTCCCATAGCTTCAAGGAAATTAAGAGGCAGATAATCAAACAGCTTCACAAAGCCTTCGAGTCCGATTAACAGCCCTGCTCCATAAGCACCGCCAATCACAGCCGCAAGCGGTGTTCCCCATTTATTTTTCGGTGTCAGCAAACCGATAATATCTGTTCCCAGCAGGATACTGTGAACGAGGATGATACTGGCCGAGAGTGTAAAAGGTATTCCAAATCCGATTACAAGGCCGAAGCTCATCGCAAAGGCAGTGAAGGCAAGATCCCTTCTCGTCATCCTGCCTTCCACATGTTCGGAAACAATTGGACGAAGCCCATCATTGAAAACCGCAATATTCATATTGGCCAAAACAGCAGCAACGGCACCAATCAGGATAATTAACGTCATTTCCATTTCTTTTTCCCCCTCAGATAAAATGGATTAACTTTTATTCTTTAAAGCTTTGATAATCATAGGCACTGCGGTCTCTTTGTGGTCAGCTGTAAATCCAAACGCTTTCTTCCCCTCATTGACAGCGATTACAATTTTCTCCTCAACAGGCTTTTTTCCTGGCATGGAGACGGTCTCGCAATTTGGCTTGCCGAGTAGTGCAATCGCCATGGCCAAAGCTCCGCCGCCTCCTGTGTGGCAGGCTCCCACATAATAATCTGCCTGTCCCGTCTTAACAGCCATCGCAGCCTCCAAATCCGACTTGACCATCGTCGTTATGCTGCTATCAATCTCTTTTATCAAGCTCTCAATCTCTTTTTTATCAACCTGTCCGCCAACTACAATTTTCATCTTAATTTCCTCCTTTGTTGATTTGCAGTACATTTGTGTAATGTATGACCAGAAAATCGATTTCTTCTTGGGGGAGCTGATTCTTCCATAGCTGTTGTACGTAATCGATTTCTTTTATTGCCACTGATGCTTCTAGTGACTGTTTAACTTCATCCAGCAAGGCAGGATGGGGAGCCTCAACCTGTTCACCCTTTTCAATTCTCGTCAGAGCTGTCGGCAAATGGGTGAAAAGCATTTCAGCTCCATCTATAGCATCTTTTTTCAAGTGTGACTGTAAATGCATAAACGCTAACGTGCTTATATCAGCTGCTTTGGTACTGACAACAGATGAAGCTAAAAGAATGTCCATTCTTTCTTTCAATTGATTTAAATCCATGTTTAAATCCCTCCAGAATACAGTATTTAGTATATTAGTGCTGATAAGAAACTAGAACTTCAGTTTCTTAATAGTGAGGATACTTGTTTCCTTCCTCCACCAGCCTTTGGGTCTCTTCTACTTTATTAAACTGGAGGAGCTGGATTTGTTCCCTGATATTTGTTCTTTCACTTTCTATGACAATGGCTGCTGTGGTTGCTTTTATGGCCAGTTCCTTTGCCTTTTTTGATTTAAAGTCAGAGGAGGCAAACGTTTTTAGCGCCCTCGCTTCATCTGCATTCCAGACCGCTGCATCAATACTGCCGTTTTTCAGCATATTGAAAAGCTGCATATAGTCCACCTTTATCAGTTCAACCTTGTGCTTTTCACATTCAAGGAGGGTAATATTTGCCTGGTCGGCAGATGAATAGTCAATTCCTATTTTCATGCCATCAGTAATCTCGCTGTTTTTGCTATCTGAAAAAAAGACTCTATGGGACGTTACATAGGTCTCCGGCCCAAGTGTATGGAGAATTTCCAGGCCCTCAAACTCCTGCACTGCCTCTTCTGCCGCCAGCTGAGACATGATCGCAAAATCGTAGCGCCGGGTTTTTAATGATTCGATCCGCCTTCTCGCTCCTCTCATATAAGCAAGGCCAGACTTTTTGTTGATTTCCTCAAACCCTTCGACAATGCCAGTCGCCAATCCCTCATACTTACGGGAATAAGGCAGCGGCATTACGCCCATCACTGGTCCGATGCCGGCAATCTCATACAGCAGGTTGATGTCCCTCTTCTTCAGAAAGGTCCCAAGATGTCCTCTGGATTCAAGAGCTATGGCATGCAAATCTTCCAGCACTCTTAATGCCCCCTGAACAGTTCCCCGGCCCAAGGATAGCTTTTCCGTAAAATCACTTACGCGTGGGATTCTCTCTCCCTCCGAAAACTGAATAAGCTCCTTTGCAATAAACTTTGCAGCCAGCCCATTCTTCGAATATAAACTTTCCCAAATACGGCTCATATTGTAATACCTCTTTACCTTTAATCAATATACGAAAAATTGTATATTATAAGTGTAGCGGTTATTTCTTATTAATTCAAGAGTTTTCTAACTTTTCCGCAATTTAATATTGCTAATTTCCTTTATTCTTATTAGATAGGGGTTTCGCTTGTAAGTGAGTCTGTTGATTTCCACCGCGGACAATTAGTTCGCTATGTCCAGACTCCATCTCTCAGATTTCTGCTTCTCCTGTCCGAAGGAGCTAAAAGTTCGGACTCACTCGATCGAATTTCTGCTTCTTCTGTCCGAAGGGGCATCAAGTTCGGACTCTTTCTCTCAGATTCCTGCTTCTTCTGTCCGAAGGGGCATCATGTTCGGACTCAACCTCTCGGATTTCTGCTTCTCCTGTCCGAAGTGGCTTCAGGTTCGGACTCTTTCTCCCCGATTTCTGCTTCTTCTGTCCGAAGGGGCATCAGGTTCGGACTCAACCTCTCGGATTTCTGCTTCTCCTGTCCGAAGTGGCTTCAGGTTCGGACTCTTTCTCCCCGATTTCTGCTTCTTCTGTCCGAAGGGGCATCAGGTTCGGACTCAGCCGCTCAGGTTTATCCTTTTTCTGTCCAAATGTGAACCCCTCCATTCAGTTATCTCCTCATAATTGGGGGTTGGTACGTTAGCAGCAATCCCAATTATAAAGAACATCTGTAAAATTCCTCTTCCGCAAATCCTCTTCCTTAATAAAGAAGTTGGCAACACCGCTGTCCCCAAACATCAGCTCAATATCATCGTCCGTATCCGCCTGGAATAGCAAAATTTTATAATCACCTGTTGGGTCCCCTTTTTCTCTAGGATCCTGCTGGGTGAAGTAGGGATAGCCGCCAACTTTATGGCCCTCTGCACCTAATTCCTCGGAGTAAAGCTCATATAAATCCTCATAATCCGGATGATCGATGGATTCAAATAAGTCAATTTTGACCATGTCCTCAAATCGGAAATCCTCAGCAGGTACAGGAGCGAACTTAAGGTTAAAAATCATCTTTGCTTCCTGAACTATCGGATCATATTCATCACCTAAATCAGGCATATACGAAAAATCTGTCACAAGGTCTGACTCATCTTTCCCGCCATTTGGATGATAAACAACCCGGAAATTTTTTTGATCAGCCGGATTATCAAAATCAAGTCCGTACATATCATCAACCGGCGAGAGATAGAATTGAAGAATTCCGCTCTCAGGCATAGGCTCAATGTGAGGAACTTCTTCGAAATTGATTTGCGCAAATAGATTCATATAATTTCCCTGCTCATCCTTTGGATGTTCGCTCGTTTTTGGAAGGTAGGGCTTTCCTCCGAACTTGCTTTCATAAAGTGTGGTCTCCCCTCTTTCTGCATGTATGCAGACAAACGATTTAACTGTTTTTTCCAATTCGCTCCGATGTTTTTCAAATTCCTTAGGCAGCTTTAAAGATTGATTTCCCATACTTTTTCCTCCTGTTTCTCTTAATTGGTAAGTTCATCCCAAAATTCAGCTATCCATTGCTCTAACTCCGTTGTTATTTCTTGTGAAGGTTCATCCAGAAGCTCCCCAAACAACTTGCTTCCAGGGTTTTTTTTCGATACCGGCATTCCAAGAAAAAAGTATTCGCATTCCCAAATTTTAATGATTTTTACATCTATGAGATCCCCTCTTTTATCAGAAATCCCCAGTGAAATGGAGGATCTGTATCCAGGCTGGAAAACATCTCTGCCCTCCTGATTAAATTCAGCCTCGAGTTTCAGGCCTTTCTTTGAAAAAGCCGCTTTATTCTCTCTTAGAAGCTTTTCAATTTGTTCTTTTAGTTCCTTTTCAATTCTATGAATCTTCCCCTTTAACTCTGAAGTGAATGTCCTGTGGAAATATTTCATAAAAACATCTTCTCTCATCAAAAATAAACAGAATATATGTAAATTCGCCAGCCTCATCCATTCTTCCTATCTGCAGAAAAAAAGAGCTGCTATAAAGCAGCCCACATTTTCCTATAAAATACTCTTAAAACCCTTCGCCTGTTCATCCAGCTTTCTTGCAGCTTCCCCGATATCTTTAAAAGCAGATACAGCATGTTCATTATGAACCTGGTTTTCACTTATGCCTGACTGTGATTGCAGAGTTGCGTCACTAATTTTGTTGATTTCATCTGATATTCCTTTGATGTGGGCACTGACTTCCTGGATGGAGTCCTGCACCCGGTTTGCGAGCTTTCGCACTTCTCCGGCAACGACGTTGAAGCCTCTGCCATGTTCGCCGGCACGTGCTGCTTCAATAGCTGCATTTAATGCCAGGAGGTTCGTTTGGGCCGCGATTTCACGGATTGTTTTTACGATGCTGCCGATGGATTGTGTCTGTGATTTGAGAGAATGGAGAATTTCCAGGTTCCCTTTGGACTCATAAACGAGCTTGGCTATTGCCTGAGCTGCCTCTTTGCTTCTTTCAATTCCAGCTTTTGCTTTTTCACTAAGGGCTTCTGACATTGCCTGCAGCTGGAATGCTACCTGCGCTGTATTCGTTTCCCTTTCTGTAATATCCGTAGCAACCTTTACAACACTTTCTACACTGCCATCATTCCCAAATACCGGTGTGTAAGTCGCTTCGAGCCAGATAAGATCTCCTTGCTTGTTCACACGCTGAATTTTTTCCTGAAAGCTTTTGCCATTGCGCAGATTTCTCCAAAGCTCCTGATATTCCCTGCTGGCGGTAAATTCAGGGGTGCAAAATTGCTTATGCATCATATTTGGCATTTCTTCTGCACGATATTTGACAGTGCGGGCAAAATTCTCATTTGCCCACAGCACTTTCCCGTTACTATCAAATTCAATCATAGCCAGAGAATTTTCAATTGCAGCCAAAACAGCTTCTTTTTCAAGAACCTGTGTGCTTTTAAAATGACTAGGCTTATAAGTTGTAAGCATGCTCTTCCTCTTTTCAAAAAAGTTTGTCAGAACATATCCCTACAAGAGGACTGGTCCCATGTAAGTGCTGGCCGGTTGCGCTACTAGCTCGAATTCATTAAAGCGCCCATATCTACTTGAATTCCCATTGCTTCCAACTTGTCCCGCATGTAAGGCTATAGTACTAGCATCGGTCAGTCATCACAATTCTCAATGCTCTGCTTTCATTTATACTGAAAATTCAAATAATTAATTACTAAGACCCATGATTCCCATAATTAGTAAAAGTAGAATAGAACTGTAAAAGATTATGCAGAAGGGATTGATTTATCTGAAAAATAAGCTAATTGCGTTATCACTGGCATCTGCTTTAAGCTTTTCACTTTTTCCGGAAAGAAGTTTTGCCGAGCAAACTGCTGCGGAAAACCAGGCCATAATACCTGGTGCGCATACAGTAACGCAACAATACTTTGATGGTGTGAACAACAACTGGCTGACCACCAAGAATCCCCTCCAATATCAGCAGGCGACCCTTTACGGAAACATCGGTCTTGCTCCTTATCTTTGGGGAAATGCCGCGGAAGAAACCGGATGGCATCAAATGTACAAGCCTTCTTCTGTAACGGGAACACAGGTAAATGGTATTTTTGAAGATGCCCAGTTTGTCATAAGGGTTCCGGATCACTGGAATGGCCGGCTGGTTGTTTCGGGAATCCCGGCTACAAGAAATGAAACATCAACCGACCTGCTTTTCAGCGACTATGTCCTGGAAAAAGGATATGCTTTTGCAGCGATTGATAAAGGCACCCAGGGTGACGCTGATTCAGCTGATCCATTTGCAAAAGTAAAGAATGCCTTAGCCGCTGAGGATGATAGCGTAGCAGAATGGCACCAGCGGTTCCGGCAGGTTACGAAAGCCGCACAGCGATACTTAGTCAGCCATTATTCCGATGGTCTGATCGATCCGGCAGATTCTACTGACCCGGCGAGCGATTTAGTATCGGCAGTGCATAAAATTCCTACATATGCGATGGGAATTTCCAATGGCGGATACGTCGTGCGCTATGCCCTTGAAAATGACCATCCAGAGAAGACTGGCGAACCGCGTCTTTTTGATGGAGGAGTTGATTGGGAAGGCGTGTTATGGACGGAAGAAAAGCCAAATTTAATCAGTTCTCTGACCACCGTAGTGAATCATGCGGAGGAAGCTTTGTTTGGAAGCGGCAAAATAAAGCAGAAAGCGATTAAAGAGCTATACAAAGCTGGATTGCCCAAAGGATCGGAAAAACTATGGGCCTATCATGATCAGGTATACTGGTTTGTCTCGCTGAATATCTATCGGGACCATTTCGATCCGGAAGCCCCAGGCCGTACGCATTGGAGCAATTACCTGAACTTTGTTAATGGCGTGAGAGACCGATCCTTTGATTCTGTCTTTGAAGATTATAAATATGTGACCCGTCCAAAAGAAGTGAAAGAAAATATTAAGGAAGTGGCCAATACTGGAGATATAGATGTGCCGCTCATCTCTTTCACTGGTTCCCTTGATTCGCTGATATTCCCGGATATTCATGCAAAGGGATATCAAAATCTGGTCAAGAAAGCCGGAAAGCAGGATCTGCACCGAATGTATACTATTGAGAATGGGAACCATGTTGACAGCCTTGTCTGGAACAGCTCCGCCGATCCGGATAAAGAACTTCAGCCTTTGTTGCCTTACGCTCACCAGTCATTCGACTTGCTTATCGACTGGGTGGAAAACGGGAAAGCTGCTCCTGAGAGCAAAACGGTCAATGCTCCAGAGAACCCGGTTAAGGTTATTGATTTAAAAACGGGGCAGGAACGGGATCCCCGTTAGGTTGAGGCAGGAGTGTTGGTCTGCAGTCTTAAAAATGGCTAACCGCACGAAAAAATTTCTATCCGCACGTAAATTGTGGTTATAAGCACAGAAAAAATTTTATCCGCAAGTAAGTTGAGTCTATCCGCACATAAACTGATTTTAATGATACATGAAGGCATCTCAGTGCGGTTTTTATGGAAGAAATATGCCCCAGTCGTTATGGATTGGGGCTTTTAAGCTTCGTATTAAATGTTTTTAGTAAATGAACGGTTCATTTTCGATAAATCCGCCTTGTGACGAACTTCAATAAGGAAATTTCTGCTCTGCTGGCCCGAAGCTGACAAAAGTACGGACTCCAACTGGATTATTCCTACTGTCAGACTCTGACACGGTTCGGACTCTAACTGACTAATTTCTGCCTTAGCATGTCCGAAGGCGACACGGGTTCGGACTCCGATTAAATTGCCGCTCAGTCTGTCCGAAGCCCCTCTATCATATCAGCGATGAACCTTCCTGCTGCCTGCCATCAGCCACACCACAACCGGAAGCAGACCAAAGGAAACCACCGTAATCCCCGTCCAGCCCCCAGTCTGCCATACCAGGCCGGCAAGCGTCCCTCCGGTTGCAACTCCAAGGTAATAGCTTACGAGATAGATGCTCGAGGCACCGGCTTTGTGATGGGCAGCGCGCTCATTTACAATGGCCGCCATCAGTGAATGCGCCACAAAGAATCCAAGACAGGTCAGGCATAGACCTATTACAATTACTGATAAAGAGTGCACATTGGTAAGCAAGGTCCCTCCTATTAAAATGACAGTTCCGACCGAGACTAGTGTAGCTTGCCTAAAATGAGCAGATAGCCTTCCGCCCAGAATGGAGCCAACTATGCCGAAGCTGTATGCCAGGTAAATAAACGAAATATTTTTTACAGAAAGATTAAAAGGATCCTGTTCGAGGTAAAAAGGCAGGTACGTCCATACTCCTGTAAACGAGAATTGGAGGAGGATTCCCATCGCGAACGCAGGGAAAAGTTTCGTGTTTTTCAGATGTGAGCCCATGCCTGATAAGTCTTTTTGAACTGATATTTTACTGGGCTTAAAATAATGAGATTTTGGCAGAGTCATAAAATAAATGATGAATAACAGAATGGAGAATCCAAATAGGAAGTAAACAGAAGTCTGCCAGCTGGCCATATCAGCAATGTACCCGACGAAGATGCGGCCGGCCATTCCGCCAATGGCATTGGCTGCAATATACATGGTGATGCCGAGACTGACGCTTCTAGAATCAAGTTCCTCCCCTAGATACGCGATGGCAGCTGCAGGCAGGCCCGCTATACAAATGCCCTGCAGGAAACGCAGCACCAGAAACGTTTCGAAATTAGGCGAAACGGGCAAAAGCACTAACGGAATAATAGTGCAAACAAGCGTAATATTCATTATGGAAACCCGCCCAATTCGATCAGATAGAAACCCGAAAAATAACAATCCGAAAATCATAGAAACCACAGCAGCAGACAGTGATAAACCGGCTGCTGCAGATGTGATGTCAAATGATTTCACGAGCAGCGGCATAATCGGCTGCACAAAGTATAAATTAGCGAATACTAAAATGGATGCACTCGTCATCGCAATCATAATTTTTTTGAAGCCGGCATCATGCAGCGAATATTTATCAGCTTCCTGTTGTCTAGCATTTACAGCAGTCATTTTCCCACCCAGTTCCTATAAAGCATTAAATCCATCATACCATTTTATTTGAAATGGATCGAAAATTCCGATAATTTTTTTCCACACAATTCCCATTAAGAACTTCCCTCAGCTATTTTTGAAACAGCGCGCACCTTCATTCCAACTGCCCTAAATGTTATAATATAGGAATGTACTTTGGAACATGGGGACTGGCTGATTGTCCCCTACGGGTAGATGGGACAAGGAACCTGTCCCTTTGTCCCACACCAACAAGGGGGTTGTGAAATGATTCCGGAGCGGTTTTTGGAGCCTTTAGAGTTTGCAGCGAATGAGCTGAAGGGGTTACTGCGGGCAGAGAATGAGGAAGATGCGCGCCTGGTGCAGAAGGGGCTGATGCTTTTTCGGCAGGGGCTTGTGTATCAGCTTCGCTTCGAAGATGATAAGGTTTTGGCGACGGTCCAGGATGTGACTCCCGCAAAGGTTGAACTTAATCTTGAGTTCATTCATTTGAGCGAGTGTTCCTGTCCGGCTGAAGGTTTTTGCCGCCATCAGACTGCGGTATTTCTGCAGCTTCTTTCCAAAGCCAAAAGTGTGTCCATGTGGATTGAAGAGTGGAGGAAGCCGATAAAGGAAAAGCAGACAGCCAAGAATTGGGGGCTTCAAAGAGCGAAGGATCTTTTGAAATCCTCCGGTCAGATGAAGACAGGTTACGACGGCTGGGTTGCCGGATTCGAGGAAAGCTTTACCGAGCTGCTGGAAAAACAGGGAGAGCCTCGTCCCTATGTACTCCCTGAGCTTTTCCATGTTTATCTGCGGCGCATGAAAGCGGGAGCACCGGTTGAACAGGAATGGAAGCTGCTGTATCTGCTTGTCGGCTATGTCTTTTCTTTTAAAAAGCTAATGGCGCTGAGCAGGAAGTACGGCCATGGCGAAGAATTGATTGACCGTTATTACCGCCATCTCTATCAGTCCCTGATGGAAGATTCGGTTGAGATAATGAACAAACTGTCGGTGCACTCCCTTCCCTTCGCTTTCGATCAATATATTGAAAAACTGAAAGATGATTCCGCCGGGCTGATCACCGGTTCTTTTGGGTTGGATTATGAGCGGGCCCATTTATATCGGCTGTTATGGACACATTTTTTTAAAAAGAAAGAATGGCGTGAAGCGGAGATCCAGAAGCTGGAATCCTCCATCAAAGAGGAATCGCCCAGCCTTCCGTCTGTGACAGGCTATGTGCATCTTCATATCCTTGAACGTAATGATGAACAGGCACTCAGTGTTTTAAATGTGCCAAATCATTTAATGACTCCTTACATGCTTTACTGGATCGATTATTTTTCAGCCAATAAGGACTGGAATCGGATGGGTCCTTATGCAGAAGCATTTATCCATAAATTACGGGATTACTTGAAACAATCTGATGACTATTATGCCTGCATGGATTTTACCAGGATGGCCATCAAGGCTATTTCTCCGTATTGCCTGGAAAGCAGCAAAATGGATTTATACGAGAAAGCCTTGATGGAAACGCTGCCGTACAGCTACAGCGACTATGAATACCTCCTTTTTGAAAAAGGCGAATTCATAAAGTGGGCCGATCTGCAGGCGTTTATTGGCTTTGATATTGATTCTTTAGGCAAGGACCGGATCAGGGAAATCAGCAAAAAGGAACCCTCCATACTCCTGCCGCTCTATCACCAGGCCATCACTGCCCATATCAATATGAAAAACAGGGATCATTACCGCGAGGCTGTCCGGAAAATGAAAAAGCTTCGCACGCTGTACAATAAGCTGAAACGCCAGGAAGACTGGCAGCTTTTTCTTGAATTGCTGCTTGAAAAAACGAAACGTCTCCGCGCCTTTCAGGAAGAATGCAAAAGGGGTAAGCTAATCGATGCTTAAAACGAGATTTCTCCATGTGAAAGTGAAACCAATAAACAATGACCGCTACCTGATTTTTGCCGTCAATGAAGAAGGCCGCCTCCTGTCCCCAAAAGAATGGAAGCCGCTTCTTTTTAACCATCACAGAGAAAGTTTCTTTGGAACAATGCTTGATGCTGTTGATGCGGACGGAATCAAAGGGATCTCTGTAAGCGGCTGGCAGCTCGTTACCCTGTTTGCGGCTGAGCAGTTCAACCGTTTGATTGATTGGAGCTGGGATGAAACTGCCGAAATCCTGCTGGCTTCCTCTCATGCTCTTTACGATTCGATCGTGGAAAAAGAATGGATGCCGGATTTCGCCGCCTGGGAACAGGATCAATTCCGCTGGGCACTGCCGGAAAGTGTGGTTACCGAATTCGGCACAAACTTTTGGGACCAGGCTGTAGAAGGCTCACCTGTCAGGGAGTTTATCGGAGATTTATTTCACCGCTCCCTTGATGGCTATATGAATCAGAATCAGGAAGCGAAAGCACAGTTCGGTGAAAAGCTTGAAGCATTGCGGAGTGAGCACCTCTCACCAAAGGATCTTGCTGCTTATTTTGATGAAGAAAGCTGGCAGGAATGGATCGGGGTTAAATCAAATGAAGCTCCTTTTTCGATTGGACTTAAGCTGGAAGAGCCCGGGGATATTGATTCCAGCTGGGATCTGGCGATATTCCTCCGCGGAAAAAATAATTCTGATGTCTTTGTCGACTTCAAGGACTATTCGAACTATCCCCACGACTGGCATGATTTTGAAGATTCTATTGACAAAGAGATCGAGCGCTGGCTTGAGCTATTCCCATGGCTTGAAGGCAAGCCTGGAATGATCTCCACTTCACTGACTGAAGATGAAGCCTGGACCTTTCTCACTGAAGCGAGCGAAACCCTGCTGGCACTTGGCGTGGAAATCCTGCTTCCTTCGTGGTGGCAGGCTATGAAAAATGCAAGCCTAAAGGTCAAAGCAAAAGTGAAAGGAACCGGGAGCCACCGTCCTTCGTTTGTCGGGCTTCAGTCCATGCTTGATTATGATTGGCGCTTCAGCATGAATGGCGTTGATTTAACAGAGGATGAATTCCGGGGTATGGTTGAGGAAAAAAGAAGGCTTGTCTACATTCGCGGCCGCTGGATCAAGCTGGATCCCCATTTTGTCCGCCATATTCAGGATTTAATGAAGAAAGCGGAAAAAGAAGGATTGCATGTCCGTGACTTGATAGAACAGGAGCTTATGGCTGACGAGAGCACGCAGGAAGACGAGCTGGATAATCCTAAGGCTTTTGCCCGCATTCAGATCGAGCTTAACCGCCAATGGAAACAGATGGTGAAGCAGCTTCGCGATATCAAAAGTCTTCCGCTTGAAGAGGTCCCTGCAAGCTTCAAGGGTGATCTTCGCCCTTATCAGAAGCTCGGCATGAGCTGGCTGCTGTTTCTGCGCCGATATGGTTTTGGCGCCATTCTGGCAGATGATATGGGGCTTGGAAAAACGATTCAGCTGATCTCTTATCTGTTAAAGGTAAAGAAAGAGGAAGACAGCGGCCCATCGCTTATCGTCTGCCCTACATCTGTCCTCGGCAACTGGCAGAAGGAAATCGAGCGCTTTGCACCTGGCATGAATGTTTATCTCCATTACGGTTCAAATCGTCTGAAGGGTGAAAGCTTTTCTGAAAAAGTAATGGAGTCTGATATTGTGCTGACCTCCTATGGACTAACCCATATGGATCTGGAGGATTTTGAAACCATCGAGTGGAGCTCCATTTCAATTGATGAAGCTCAAAATATTAAAAATGCCCAGACAAAGCAATCGCGGGCTGTCCGAAAGTTAAAAGGCAAGCACCATATCGCCCTCACCGGCACGCCCATGGAAAACCGGCTGACCGAGCTCTGGTCCATTTTTGACTTTACGAACCATGGCTATCTCGGCAGCCTCGGGCAGTTTCAGAAGCGCTATGTACTGCCGATTGAAAAGGATGATGACAAGGATAAAGTCAGGCAGCTGCAGGCATATATCCGTCCCTTCCTCCTCCGCCGCACGAAGAAGGATGAGGATGTGGCCCTGAACCTGCCTGATAAGCTTGAGCAGAAGGAATATTGTCCTCTTACTGCTGAGCAGGCGTCGCTATACGAGCAGCTTGTCCAGGATACATTCGCACAGATCGAAAAGCTGTCCGGGTTTGAGCGTAAAGGTCTGATCCTGCAGTTATTAAGCCGCTTAAAGCAGCTGTGCAACCACCCGGCCCTTTATTTAAAAGAGGAGAAGCCTAAGCATGTCCTTGAACGTTCTGTAAAGCTTGAAAAGTTAAGCGAGCTTGTCAGTGCTGTACATGAGCAGGGAGAAAGCTGCCTGATTTTTACCCAGTATATTGAAATGGGGAACATGATCGCCCGCTTGCTGAAAAAACAATTCGGATTCGACGTTCCATTTTTAAACGGCAGCGTGCCAAAGCAGGAACGGGACAATATGATCAGCCGTTTTCAAGATCATGAATTCCCGGTTTTCCTGCTGTCGCTTAAAGCTGGCGGAACCGGTTTGAATCTGACGGCAGCAAACCATGTCATCCATTATGACCGCTGGTGGAATCCCGCCGTCGAAAACCAGGCAACCGACCGCGCATACCGAATTGGGCAAAAACGCTTTGTTCATGTCCATAAAATGATTGCCACCGGGACGCTCGAAGAGAAGATTGATGCCATGCTCGAAAAAAAGCAGTCCCTTAATGATCAAATTATTACGAGCGAGAATTGGATTACCGAGCTTTCAACAGATGAGCTGAGAGATCTGGTTCACCTGACATAAATTTTGTTCAGTCTTCAAGTCCTTGATATGCATAAAGGCTTGAAGGCTGTTTTTTTATTATCGCATATTCAGGCTTGTTAGGCTTTTGAGTCAGAAAAGTTACTTTGCTGCCTTCTTTAATAATGAAACAGGATAGCAGCTGGTATGTAGGATTCTTGTTCCCGGCGTTTATTGCCACCTGGCCGAATAAGAAGTTGAATTTGTAGTGAAGAAAACTTTCCTTATCGTTAAATGTGAGTGAAGTATGGCTTCTAAGAGGAATTCTATGATAGGATTTATTACTCTGCAGCTGAATAAGCTGAAGTGCATCAAAGAAGCTTGGCTGATGATTGGTGTTTAATCTTTTATTTGCTGTTTGAAAATACAGGTATCCGGTTTTATCTCCTTTATCCACTAAATTGCACCTCCTCTTTATTATTTTCAAAAAGTATATTCGACACATTCTGTGAAAATCCTCCCTGATTCTTAATGCCCATATGTAATATTTGTTTTCACAAACAGAGTTAGAAATAACCCGGCACAGTAGTACCGGGTTTCAAATTTAGGGGAAGTGCTGGGGATAGGATTGATTCTCTATAGGGAAGGAAAATATGTGGACAGCTGGTTGGGGGAAGCTGTCAGTTCATGAAGGTTAATCTTCCGGATTTCTCCCGGGGACCGTTTTGCATAGCGGTTTCACGAATGAAGGATTCAAGCTGGAGAACCCGTATATTCAAGTCATCGACTCTTTGGTTCGATTTACCGAGCATCTTTATGAGGCTTTCGAGCATATATTCCAATGCCTTTTCTCTTTCAGACACTTCTTTCAAAATGGCAGTTCCTCCTTGGTCACGGTCACCGGGAATTCTTCTGTCTTCTTCCGGTCAAGAAAGCGGACCGATTCCGCTACTACTTCTGTTACATAAATGCGTTTCTTTTCCTGATTATCATAATGCCTCGTCTGAATTCTCCCGGTTATCCCAATCAAGGTGCCCTTCCGGCAATACTGGGATGTATTTTCCGCCGTTTTCTTCCATAAGGTGCATTGTACAAAATCCGCATCGATTTCACCCTTCTGATTGCGGTATTGGCGGTTTACTGCCAACGTCACATTTGTCACCGGAATGCCTTCCTGTGTCCGTTTCAGCTCGGGATCCCTTGTCAGTCTTCCAACCAGGGTCACTTGATTAATCATAGGTTTTCATCTCCTCTCTTTGATAGCTTTATCATATCCGGAACTCATTCACTGTGTAAAAAAGACAAAAAGAGTTTTTTGCAGTGCTTTTTCGGCAAAAACACCATAAAAATTCATTTTTCAGCCTCTTTTCCGCAAAAAACAGCACCTAAAATCTAATTTTCAACATACAAAATAAGAAAATTCGACAAACCCTCAAATTCGCTTTCAGTTTGGCCTGTGTTATAATTTTTTATAAAACAACTTATTTTAGAGATGGAGGTAAGCCATGAAAACATTTAAACTTGTTTCTCTGCAATTAGTGGAAGAAAATGGCCTGATTGATATTCAACTGGATGATGGGTTGATTATCAATAAAGAAGACGAGAAGAGCACCTGGCTCCTGGAGGCATTTATTGATAAATCCTATCTTGAGTACTTCAAAAAGCGCGCTGATGACAAGGACGAGCTGACCATCCAAGTTGTAATTACGAAAAAAGAAAACGATCCAGCCGCATTCCAAACTAAAATTACCTCTATCAGTGAACTGGAAAACCATATCAGCATCCTTTTTGAAGGATCACTCAAAAGAACAAAAAATGATTATGCCGAACTGCTGCTTCAGGACCTCCTGGAAAAGGGCTTTATTGGAGACAGCCTGCTTGATGAATTCAAGGGTAAGATGCAAAGCAAGCCGCGCCTGGCTGCTGCCAAAAAGGAAAATAAAGAAACTCCCGCTCAATCATGACGGGAGTTTTTCTTTAGAAAAGGACAGGTTCACCCCTGTCCTTGCCTTTTTACTTATCTTTATTATCTTTATCCTGCATATCTTTGTTATCTTCGATTGCATCTTCGCCCGGCTCGTTGTTATCTTCCATCATGTCGCCGTCATCATCTGTGTTGATATCGTTGTCATCCGTATTTTCATTCAGATCATTAGTCATATCGCCGTTGCCACCGTTGCCGCCGTTCATACCGCCTTCATCTACGTTTCCATTATCCTCTGTAATTGTATCATCTTCCGGCGGCGGATCCTGGTTATCTGTGGCACAGCCTGCTAGAAGCATGGCAGAAAGAACAGATCCTCCGATAAGTGTTAAAAGCTTTTTATTCATCGTAAAAGCTCCTTTCATAGGGTTTTATTGTTGACCTGCTGCATTGGTCTTCCTTTATATTTCCCAAAAACCGAAACAACTTGCATATTTTTTTACAGAAAAAATCCCGTACGCTTCGTACGGGATTCAGTTTGTAGACAAAAAGAGTTCGGAATAGTCTCATTCCGAACTCTTTTTTTCATTTTTTGTGGGACTTCAAGTAATTACAGAGAATTGCAGACCTCTCCGAGGTTATCATTTAGGCCATTTCTGGACCTTGCCAAGTCCAGTTGGCCATTTTCTTCAAATTCATGGCAGCGAAAGTAAGCATCGCCTGCATCGACA